>CAZHMZ010000012.1:0-7097 GCA_964532655.1 uncultured Anaerolineaceae bacterium | reverse complement strand
GCCTTTGACCTGATCCTGCCGCAAATCTCACCGGCCGCCCAGGCCGCCACCTACGATGTGGAGCGGTTCCTGGGTATCATGTCGGCCTGAACGCGATGATACGCGTCCACCTCATCCGCACCTGGATGTCAAACGCATACCTGGTGGAAAATGCAACCGGTCTGTACCTGGTGGATGCCTG
This sequence comes from uncultured Anaerolineaceae bacterium, assembly GCA_964532655.1. Classification (GTDB taxonomy): domain Bacteria; phylum Chloroflexota; class Anaerolineae; order Anaerolineales; family Anaerolineaceae; genus JAJFTV01. Next base: position 6,916 of record CAZHMZ010000012.1, on the reverse strand, counting down.
CGCGCCGGGGTCGCAAAAGCAGATTCTACAAAAAATTGATGAATTGGGCAAAGAACTGAAGCTGATCATCATCACGCATGCCCATTTTGATCACTACGGCAGCGCCGTGGCGGTCCGCAAAGCCACGCAAGCCCAAATTGCCATCCACAGCGCCGATGCCCAAGCCATGGCACAGGGGTTGACACCCATCCGTTCCGCGCATGGGCGCGGACGGTTCACCCTGCCCTTCCTGCCGCTGATGAACGGCGTCAGCCGCCCACTGCGCACAGAAGCGGATCTGGTTCTGGAGGACGGCAGCCGCCTGGATGCATTCGGGCTGCCGGCTCGCGTACTGCATACACCCGGCCACACCCCCGGTTCGATCTGCCTGCTGGTGGAAGATCCCCCGCACGGTCCGCTGGCCTTCACCGGTGATTTGGTGACCGCCGGGCACACACCTGCCCTGCAGCGGCTGTACGCGGATGACTGGTTGCAGTTAGCTCACAGCCTGGCGCGCCTGCAAGCGGTGCAGCCGGGCCAGGTGTATTGTGGGCACGGCTCACGCCCCATCGCGGGTGAGGTTTTTCTACAGATCAAAGCGGAGTAAATAGAGTTTCTGCTGTTTTTTACAGGGGCAAATCCCACGGCGCGCGATGAACCGGTTCATTCAACAGGGCCCGGTTGATCTCTGCCTGCCAATCCGGTAGCAGTTGCCCCACAGCCGCCAGCAGTCCAAAGCAGCCTGCGAGCATCATATCGCCAAACGGAGCGGGGAAATACGGTTTCAGGGCAGAGCCAGCCATCAGACTTCGCCGCGGCCCGGTGACGAAAACACCAAAATCATCCGGCAGGTCAAACGGCTGGTCTGTATACATCAGCGCTCCGTGCCCGTGCTGCTCGAACACATCCGCGTGCCTGATCGAGCCATCCGCCAGGCTGCGCAGCAGTGTATCCAGTTTAGGGGTGTCCAGAAACCCGGTGTGATGTTCAAACAGGCCATCCACACCCTGCGGTCCCAGCCGGAAAGCCAGCGTGTGCATATTGCCGATATTGACCAGGATGTTGTGACTGCGCCCGCAGATCTTCTCATCAAAACTGGCGCCCCACACCGCCGCCGGTGCGGTATCCATCACCACCAGCGGCGTATCCACGCCGGCGGCTGAATTCGCCACGGCCTTCAGGCGCGTCATCACCGTCGGGATGTCTTCCCGCAGAAAGGCAAAACAGCTCAGCGCATCCGCTGGATGCTCCGGAAGCCGGCCGGCGTAATGGGCTCGCCCAAAGCGAATACGGCTGTCCAGATAATCAAAACGAAACTGCCGGTCTGAAACACCAACCGGAGCATCCCCGTGATCAAACACCCCAATCGCCACCACGCCCAGGTCATCCAGCATCACGCCAAACTGCGCAAAAGCCCGCTCAATGACCGGGAAATCAAAATCTCGTAGTTCAACGCGTTCCACGCTTGCAGGTAATGCGTCTGCTTCATCTTCGCTGACCAGCGTCACGCCCATTTGCCGGACCACTGCCAGATCATCGTTGAGACTGCGCGCTGCGTCCGGGGCGGCGTAAACTGTTTGTCCGCTCTTCAACAGTTGGTCGACCCCCCACGTGCTGGGACCACCTCCCATCAGGCAGCCGGTCAACACCACGCTCCGTCCGTCACGGGCAGCCTGCCGCAGCCGCCGGTTCACCTGCAGGGTGGGCGACGGAACCACCATCTTATACCCGTTTTCGATATCCAGACGGGGATCGTACAGAAATATATCCTGTGTGCCGGTGCCAATGTCGATCGCCAGTATCTTCATTTGTTCTCGCGTTCGTGCAATCTGAGAAGGCCTACTCCTGTAGTTTATCGGTGCGTTTCAGGCCACGTTCCAGCAGATAAAACAGAAACAGCACGGCCACAATCAAAATGGCCCAAACCAGAAACGGGTTTACGTTCAAAATCGAAGGTAGCGTGACGCTCCCGTAATTGGCAACCGCCGCGATCTTTGGGTACACCCATTGATAGGTGAGCCCGTACAGTACCGAACCCGTCACCAGCCCCACCAGACCGGGGAATAAATAGTCCAGCTTACCCTCGCCGCTCCCGGCGGCGCAAGTGCCTGGTCAGTAACCGGTGAGAGCCATGCCGATGCCGAACACCAGCCCGCCCAATACATTCCCGGCCACATAAGTAGCGGGGATATTTGGGAACTGAACCACACCCCAGGTATTCAGCAGGTACAAACCCGTGCCGCCCACCACAATCGCCGTCAGCATAAACTTGATGACGGTCAGATTGGTAAACCGAAAGACACCGGTGATGTTGGCATAACGGGTCAGCCCGCCCTTGTTGAGCGCGAACCCGAACAGTGTACCCAGCAGCAGCGCGATGACAAAAGACATCAGTACTTTCTCCTGAAGACAATCCACACCGTGACGATGCCGGAAAGGAACATACCCCCCATGAACAAAAAGGCCGATGGGGTGAGCAGCATGCCGCCGGATATGGCCAGCCCGCTGGTGCAGCCGCCGGCGATGCTGGCGCCGTACTGCAGCAGTACCGCTCCGATGAAACCCAGCACAATCCGCTTCCACGGCGCGCGTCCAAATACCTTGCGCCAGACCGGGTCATCGTTCCAACGCAGTTTCCAGGTACGGCTGCTGAGCGCTCCCAGCATGCCGCCCAAAAAGATGCCCAAAAACAGCATGACCGACCAATCCACGGCCGGCGGGACCACAAAGCGGAAATACATGCTCGCATCAGCCGCCGATGGATCGGCCGTGTGCACCAGCAGGCTGGTGATGCTGGCCAGCGGCCCGGCGGCGCTCAACAGGTGCTGCCCGAGCAGCACCGCCAGGATGCCTGTAATGCCCAGCAGCACACCAGCCGCATACGGAGACCAGTTTTCACGGCGCAGCGCTGCTGCCAACCGGCTGAGCACTGCCAGGGTCTCCTGCTGACCGGCCTTCAAACGGCGTTCATTCCAGATCACATACCCAACTGCGCCGGCCAGAACCCCCGCCAGCACTAACCACAATACCGTGTTGAGCGTTCTTCCGTCGGTGGTTTCAGGCGTGGATGACCCGGTTTCAGCGGGCAGGGCAGCCGTGTTGTCCGGCTGGAAAGGACCGGTCAACGTGCCGGCCTGTAACTCTTCCACCAGCGCTGCAGCGTCAGCCGGGCCGGATGAAGCCACATCCAGGATCCCGCCCACCGCTGCTTCGTTCATCCCCAGTTCATCGGCATAGGTTCGCACACAGCTTTCCAGTTCACTGGGGTGACAGCTCTTGCAGGTAGTGGAGACCTGAACATAACCGGTTCGCATGCCCGCATGGGCCAGTTCGGCAGTTGCTGCCTGGCGGTCGCCGCCGTGGCAGGTTTCACAGAAATCGAACAGGGCGTGCTGTTGGTGCCATAATCCGTTATCTGAAACGGCTTTTTGCCCCTGGATTTCATGACAGGTTTTACAGGAGGAAGGCGTGGTACATTGTGCCTCTACCGGCCTGGCCGGCATCAGAAACAGAATCCCCGCCAGGGCCAGCAGTACCGCCCCGGCGCACAAAAAGATCAGGCGCAGGCGGGCGGGTTTCATTTTCCCCCCGCTGGACTGGCTGGAAACCGGTAAATCACAGGGCATGGGATCATCAGCAGGATTTTAGTGCACAGCGCTCGATTCCGCAAGACGGTTTTTGCAGGGCGAAACACCATGGGAAACGTCTGCTTAAGGTGTGAACTCACCGCCTGGAGCGATCTCATTGTTGTTCAATCCAAACGAGGTAGGGTGCGTTCGATCTGTGAACGCACCGCCTCGCGTAACCCTTTTTTTCTAAAAATCCCCTCGCTGATCAATCCACAGGGCGTGATTGGGTAAGATTGGATCGTGCGTCACAAGAACTCCGATGCAATGTGGTGCGTTCAAAAAGCGAACGCACCCTACAGTTGTGTAAAGTTGGAGTCCATTTTCTTTGAGTAGGCGATATTTGCGGCACAGGAGCTCATAGAGTAGTCTGTGCAGTATAAATTACGGGGCGGGTGAAACGGATGCGGCGGGAGAAGGTTCATCTGTACCCGTACCGGTGGTTGGCGTCACCTCGCGCACCTGCACCGGGCTGGCCACGATAATCAGCCGGTGCGTGTTGGTCTGCTCGGGCCAGCACGTCAGCAGGGTCAGGCGTTCATCATCGGAGGGCAGAAGCCAGGCGGCATTTTCCATGCGTTTCTGCAGCGAGACCCCCTCTTCCGGCAGGACCATCTTTTTCACCACCACATAAGCATACCAGTTCCCGTCGCTGCCGTATACCTGGATCAGATCGCCTTCCTGCAAATACACCAGTTGGCCAAAAACCTTGCCATGTACATTGTGGTGACCATTCAAAACCGTATTGCCCGGTTTACCCAGCGGGGCCGTATCCGAGTGCCAGCCTACTGCCTTTTCATCCGGCGCTTCCCACTGTACCAGTTTATAAGTCTGTCCGTCTTCCTCTACCTCAACAACCGTCGAGGTGGCCGGGATGATGGGAGCGTCCAATCCGATCTTGGCCGCATAGATCCAGCGCGGTTCAACCACCTCTTCTTCCACCATCTCGCCGGGCTGCGGAATATCCACATCCGGGGTGGAATTTACCACAACCGTTGCCGGGTCGATCGATGCCAGGGTGGGGACGGCCTGTTCAGGGGTGGAGTCGGCCGGCAGAAAAACCGAATCGTTGTCTGTGGGTTCGCCGGTTCCGGTGGTGGACGAAGAGGCATTCTCAAGATAGGCCGATTCAATCATATCTCGCGGGACTTCATCCCCCACATAAGCGGTGGGCTGCTTTTTTTCAAGCAGATTGAATGCTCCCATAGAGCCAAAAAACAGCATGACGGCTCCCCCCAGAAGCAGCACCCCTTTCAGCCACTTTTTGCGTTTTTGATCCATAAGACATAATTATATCTTGAGACAAATAGAGGCAGTAACAGATTATCGATTTTGATAGCAGACCGACCGGATCCCCACGCCATCGGTGCAGATCAAATTCTTTTTTGCCGGAGAGTTTTTACGTAATATGTCATATTCCACGTATGACATATATCACTATTAGAAAAAATTAATCTATTTTAGAATATGCACATATTTACTTATGCATGTATGCGCATATAAGGATAAACAAAAATCATGGTTACAGCCTCACTGACTCAGGAAATCACAGCACTGCATGCCAACATCTGTTCTGCGGTTGCAGACCCGAACCGCATACTGATCCTGTACGCACTGAATGAAAAACCCTGCAGCGTCAATGCTCTGGCAGAAGAACTGGGTCTCAGCCAGTCTGCCACCTCGCGGCATCTCAGCGTTCTGCGTGACCGCGGCATCATCACCTCACAGCGTGAAGGCCAGATGGTGGTTAACTCGGTAGCTGATCCGCGCATTATCCAGGCGCTCGATCTGCTGAGAGAGATTCTGGCAAATAATCTCAAAAATCAGGCCGCCTGGTTGGAGCCTGATACTGATTCCAATACCGACAATCATTAACCATACAGGTTGAAAGGAAACCCATGAAGAAACTGGTCATTTTAGGCGCCGGGACTGCCGGCACGATGGTGGTCAATCGTCTCAGCAAGCTTTTAAATCTGGATGAGTGGAAAATTACCCTTGTGGATCCGGACCCGGTGCATTATTACCAGGCTGGCTATATTTTCATTCCTTTTGGGATCCACTCCAAAAAAGATGTCATCAAACCCAAGCGCAATTTCATCCCTCCTCACGCCCAGCTCATTCAGTCGAACGTGGAAGCGATCGAGCCCGATCATAACCAGGTTTCCCTGGCCGACGGCACGCGTTTGTCCTACGACTATCTGATCATTGCCACCGGAAACGATATCCACCCTGAAGAAACACCCGGGCTGGCGGAACATGAATGGGGCAAAACCATCCACAGTTTTTACACGCTGGACAGCACCATGGCCCTGACCGAAAAACTGCGTACTTTTGACGGCGGACGGCTGGTGCTCAACATCGTCGAAACGCCCATCAAATGCCCCGTGGCCCCGCTGGAATTTGTCATGCTGGCTGACTGGCACTTCCGTGAGCGCGGCATCCGAGACCGCGTAGAAATTGTTTACTCCACCCCCCTGCCGGGCGCCTTCACCAAACCGATTGCTTCAAAAATCCTGGGGGATATGTTGGAACAGCGCAACATCATCGTGGAACCCGATTTCTATATCGAACGCGCCGAGCCGGATCAAAAGAAGATCATCTCTTATGATGAACGCGAAATAAACTACGATCTGCTGGTCTCCATTCCGCTCAACAAGGGCGCGGATGTGATCGGCAAATCAGGCCTGGGCGACGAACTCAACTACGTGCCGGTCAACAAACACACCTTCCTGGCTGATGGTCATGACAACATCTTTGTGCTGGGTGACGCCACCAACGTACCCACCTCCAAAGCCGGTTCCGTGACCCACTTCTCAATCGACCTGTTTAGCGAGAACTTCCTGCGCCACATCGCCGGGCTGGAAATGCATCCCAATTATGACGGGCACTCCAACTGCTTTGTCGAATCCGGATACGGCAAGGCTGTGCTGATCGATTTCAATTATGACACCGAACCGCTGCCGGGCATGTATCCGCTGCCGGGTGTGGGCCCCATGACCCTGTTGGGCGAAACCGAAATGAACCACTGGGGCAAGCTGATGTTCCGCTGGATGTACTGGAATATTTTGCTGCGCGGCGGCGATCTGCCGCTGCCATCTACCATGAGCATGGCCGGCAAGTGGGCCGCCTAGGAGGATGCGATGGATGCCCCAGTGCTGGATCTGAATCAAAAACTGGATCTGCTGACCGAACAGGTGGCCTATCTCACCGAACAGGCCCGCCGCAACGAGCAAATGCGCGAAAGCGGAGAAGAACTGGTCGAATCAGCCATGCCGGTGGTGCGTGAAGCCATGCGCCTGGCCAATGATCAA
>CAZHMZ010000011.1:28931-41685 GCA_964532655.1 uncultured Anaerolineaceae bacterium | reverse complement strand
GTCGGGGCGAGAGGATTTGAACCTCCGGCCTCTTGCACCCCATGCAAGCGCGCTAGCCGGTCTGCGCTACGCCCCGAACACTCTTACGGTCGGAGATTATACGGTGCTTTTCCCTCCTTGTAAAGAGTAATGAGGGTAAAAAAGCTTTCCTGTTTTTCAGCCTCACGGCTTGATATATTGCATACAGGGGGATTAACGAACCATGGCAAAAGAACCTTCAGATGCAATCTGTCCGCGATGCAAAAAGTTGGACCGCACCGGCAAGGTTTCCATTCTGGTGTCCATCCGGGATCGGCAGGATGACCAGATAGCTGAAACAAAGGACCTGGTGCGCAATGAACTGCCGGTCCCCAACGGATCGCTGCGGCGTAAACTGGCTCAACCACGCCAGCCGCAGCTCAGCAGCCCGGTCAATTTTGCCGGTATTATCTACCTGGTGCTGTGCTTTGTTTCCATCATGGGTGCCGTGGCAGGATATCTCAAAGGGGTACGCACCGATGATTCGTGGTGGACGACAGTGTTTTATACCAGCATGCTGCTCACGGCTGTTTTTTTGTGGCTGACAATCCGCTCCACCCGGCGATACCTGCGAGATCTGACCAGTTTCCAGGATCGATCCGAAAACAAAATGAAGTCCTGGCAGGAATCATTGCAGATCTGGGATCGTATGTACTACTGCTTCCGGGATGACTGCGCGTTTGATCCCGAGACGAAAACCAGCGTGGATTCGTCTGATTTTCACAACTTTCTGCGGAAATCCAGCGCGAAAGCCTAGGCCAGCACCAGCAAAATCACCACAGCCACCAGGATACGGTACCAGCCAAACGGGATCAGGTTGTTCGTGCTGACCAGTTTGAGGAAGAACTTGACCGCCAGCCAGGCTGAAACAAACGCCACCACAAATCCCAGACCGAAGATAAGGATATCGGAGGATTGAAGCGCACCGATGTTTTTGTACAGGTCGTACAGGGCGGCCGCAGCCAGGGCCGGTACCGCGGCAAAAAACGAATATTCCGCCGAGGTGCGCCGATCAAGCCCACGACCCATGCCGCTGAGCATGGTGGCTGCCGAACGCGAGACGCCAGGCCACAGGGCCAGGATCTGAAACAGCCCGATGACCAGCGCGTCGGTCCAGGTGATGGAATCAAGCCCGGTATGTGTGCTGCCTTTGAGTACTTTTTCGACGATGATGATGGCGATACCACCAATGCCCAGCCCGATGGCCACGGTGAGGGGGCTGAAAAGCTGCTGTTTGATGAAATCATAGCCCAGCGCAGCGATTGTGAGGGCCGGCACCGATGTGACCACCAACAAGCCGATCCCGCGCAGGCCGGCGAACCCCTCTTTACGTTTGAAATCCAGCAAATGGATAAAGCGATCCCAGAACAGGATGACTACAGCCAGAATGGCACCAAGTTGAATAAAAACCTCGAAGGTGGATGCCCTGACCCCCTCAAAATTGAGCAGTGAACCCACAACAATCAAATGACCGGTGGAAGAAACCGGTAAAAATTCTGTCAGGCCCTCAACGATGCCCAGAACGATAGCGGTGATGATTTCAGTCAACATTTAATACTCCTAAGTCCGCATTCTACCCTGTCTGAGGTGAAAAGGGCAGAGGCGGCGCCTGATCAGGGGATTTTTCCCCATGCGTAAAAGGTGGGGACAAATAAAATGCGCCATCCCTCCTCCCAGGCCTTCAGGTCAAGAGACAGCAGATCATCCAATTCTTTTTCGGGTAGATCTCGCGATAAATCAGCGTCCGATAAATCGGCGCGTAAAATCTCATGCTCGGAGGTGATGTCAGAAAGATCCGCGGGGGCAGACCACTGCCCACCCATCAGCCCGCTGTGCACCTTCACGCAGCCGGCCTGCACCAGCAGCGAGGCGATGGTGCGTCCGATCTCCGGGTGTGCGCCCTGGCGCTTCAGTGCCTGTTCCTGCAGAGCGCCCAGTCGTGCCAGCGGCAGCGGAAAATCGATGCGGGCGGGGTAATCCGGCTCGGCAAACAGCATAATGTTCCCGCCGGGGCGGGTGACGCGCATCATTTCGCGCAACCCGTCTAGAGGGTGTTCCAGCCACAGCAGCAGGAAATGCGCCACGCTCAGGTCAAAACTTTTGTCGGCATACGGCAGCCGGTAGACATCACCGGCGGAAAACAGGGTACGCCGATCATGACCGGACGCTTTGTGTAGAAAAGCCGGTGAGAGATCCACCCCATAAACCTGCGATGGTCCATCCTGCCACAAATCGGCAGTGATGGCGCCGGTTCCGCAGCCGGCCTCCAAAATTCGCGCACGGTTTGAAATGCCCAGTTCACCGGCCAGATACCGGCGCACCTGCCGTGTCCAGCCAGCCTGTTGCAAAAAACGGGCGTGCCAGCGGTCGACACCCAAAGCAGGGGCTTTATTCATCATTCAAACCAAATTTATCCCTGCTCTACCTGACCCGCATTTGACCAGATTTGCTCCCAGGGATCGGTGAGAATGTTGCCCAGAACGGCCGGTTTTCCCTGGCGCGGCAGCACATCGCCGTCGGGTTCCACGTACAACCAGGCGCGTCCTTCACCTGAAACAAATTCTTTGTCCTGATCCATTTCGAGGGAAACCGGGTTGAGAGTGGAGTATGGTACAGGCAGATCCCACACCAGGTTCATGTTGCGATAATCCACCTCGTTGCGCACCTGCTGGAGCGTGCTTTCCAGTGCTTTGATGTGGGCGCTGATGGAAAGATTGGTCACGCCCATTTCCTTGAGCTTATCCAACCGGAAGTGGCAGACTTCCATATCATCGTTGCTGATGGTCAGATGCACGGTCACAAAGATGTCGGCGGCCAGTAAATCACGCAGAGCCTCCCAGGAAAAATCCTCTTCAGGCCGCAGCACCAGCATTACATGATCCAGTCCATTGTTCAGCAGAGATTCCAGATAGTCATGGTCGGACAGACGATACCCGCTGGTGAGCAACCCGGTCACCTGGCCGTTTTTCTCGGCTGCTGCTAATAGCTCTGCCAGATCGGGGCGGATGGTGGGCTCGCCACCGGTGAAGACCAGATGCGGAATACCTGCCTGCCAGGCTTTATCGATGATACTGATCCACTCGGCGGTGGTCAATTCACGGGCAACGCGTTCTTTGGGAGAAGCATCCCCGCCTTCGGGATCGACCGACTGGTAGGTGAGGGCACAATCCAGGCGATACGGAGCCAGGAGCTCTTTTTGATAAGGTGTAGTGCGGTCGAAACCCAGGAAGGTAACCGGATCGAGATCGGGGGTGTCGATGAGTGTCTGAATGCTGTTCTGGAAGTTTTTGTAATCTTCCAACACCTGTTCAGGGCGGATGTTGTAGCGCCGGGCGATTCTTTTGGTGAGTACCTCATCCGGCGTCTGCTGGATCATGTGATAGGCGTACTCGGCCGCAGTCTGGTTCAAATGCAGGACGGTGCTGGCATTCACCAACAGAATACCCTGCCCGTCATTTTCGAGGCGCAGATGCATACGGTATGGGTTCGGCGTATCCGCAGGAGCATGATATTGGTAAATCCCTTTTTCAATCGGTTTATGATGGGTGAAAAAAATATCTTTGATATCGTCGATAAGAGACATAGACTCCTCCTCAATCAGGCTGTCAATCAGGCGTCGATCATTTGAATGGTATGAGGCGATTCGATCCTGCCGGCCTGGGCTGCCAGAGGGCATCCGCCGCCGCACACCGCCAGCAGGCTGCATTCTTTACATTCCTGTGCCACGTATGAACGATTTCGCAGGCTCAGGGCAAGTTCGTGGTTCCAGATTTCCTCCCAGGGCTGCTTCAGCATCTGCCCGACAGGTTGATAATACGATTGGCAGGGCAGCACCTTGCCGTCCGGTTCAACGCACATGTTATACAGCGCCGCGGTGCAGCCTTTGACGCCCAGTGTCTCAAAATCGTACAGCACGGGGTCGAAGTTACAGTATTGAGTGGGGGTATACCAGGTAAGTTTCTGGTTGTTCCGTTCCACCATCTCGCGGGCTACCGCCAGCAGATCCGGCAGATCCCTTTCCTGCAGCCCTGTGTTCACCCCCAGGCCGTGCCCGGAGTAAATGAGAGCATTCAGACCCACCCGTTTTACACCCAGATCGGCTAGAAACTGCAGGGTTTGCCGCAGGGTCTGGTAATTGTGGGTCAGCATGGTGGTGTTGGTCATCACATACAGGCGGGTATCCAGCGCATGGCGGATGCCTGCCACGGTCTCGCGCCAGGCTCCGGGATGGTTGACCATCGTATCGTGGATGGTTTCGTCATGCGATTCCAGCGTGATCTGGATGTGATCCAGCCCGGCGTCCACCAACAGTTTTGCATATTGCGGGTCGCTCAGTTTGCGGCCGTTGGTGTTGATTCCGGTGATCTGCCCATTATGTTCCGCGTGGGCAATTAATTCGGGTAAATCCGGCCGCAAAGTGGGTTCGCCGCCGGTGAAAATGATATGCGGAACGCCTACCTTCCATAGCTCGTCGATGACTGCTTTCCAGCTCGCCGTGTCCAGTTCTACGCGTTGGCGCTGTGCGGGGTTGTAACAGTGATGGCACGCGTTGTTGCAGCGGTAGGTGAGCGCAAGATCCATGCGGTACGGCGCTTTGAGATCGGTTTTCGAAAACGGCAAGATGGTATCGAAGAGCGGTTCGAGGTTTTCCATCTCCGGTTTCTGATGGGTGATTTGTTCGAGAATTTCCAGCGAGGCCTGATCCAGCCCGCTGACGTTGCTCACCAGTTCGGCCAGGTGTGTGCAGCCTGTTGAATTCAACTGTTGGGTCAGCGCCTGCCGTGAGGATTCGGGAAGATCAGCCAATACGGGAATGAGAGCGATCAGGGTATCTTCATCTGTTGCCTGCAAATCCTGCAACAGATGAGATAATTCCAGGCGATTGACGCTCTGACCGGCACTTTTCAGGGCTGTCACCTCACTTTGAGTCAGACTGTCAAAATCAAGGATCAGCCTCGAAAGCTGTTCGTATGCAGGCGAGATGATCAAATGGATTTGATCGGATAGATCGGAAAAATCCCGCCCGGCATGGGTACTGGATACCTGATAGGCACGAACAATCGCACGGACAGCCTGTTTCTCAGCGACCCCTTCCAGCACGAGATAGGCCATAAAAGCTGCGGTCGGGTTGAAATGGTACACCCGGCTGGCGTTGACCATCAAAAAGCCGCTGCCATCTCCGTCGATGCGCAGATGTACCCGGGCCTCGCCCTGGACGGTTTTGCGCCGGTAATGGTACAAACCGGCCGGAGGGGGCTGGTGATTGGAACGCCTTCGAAACAGGCTGCTAAAATCCATGATATCTATATGGTCCTGAATCCCTGTACTTAACGTCCGCCGCCGGCACAGGCACAGGCGCAGCTCGCACAGGCACACGCGCAGGCGCATCCGCCGCTGCTGTGTCCGCCGGAACTTCGCCCGGATGATTTGGGTACCGGGTTGGTTTTATCGGTGATGCCGCCGGTGAAACTGGACAGGTTTCCAATCACCCCGGCAGAGAAGGTCTGCACACTGTTGACCACCGATGCCGCGAAATCGGAGCCGGGCATGGAGGGCAGGGAGGAGGGACCGGAGCTGCTCTGTCGCGGAATACCAACAGATGCGGGACCGGCGCTGTGGGTTGCAGGCCGGAAGGTGGGATCATAGCGGCCCCACCAGATGGGAACGAAGATCGGTCCGCTGAAGGTACGGCGTGAACGGTCCTCGTAATCCTTGTCGGCCATGGTCCAATCCATGGCTTCTTCCAGGTTTTGAACCTTTACCTCGGGGGTATCCTCGGCAGCCACGTGCTCCCAGGCTTTTTCGATGATTTGCTTGTAATAAGCCACGGTTTCTTTATGGCTGAAGCCTTTCATCTTTTGAGTAACGCTCTGAACCAGCTTGACCATCAGATTTTGGAGAAGCTGGCGGCGTTTGGCGGTTTCTTCCGATTTGAATGCTTCCAGAAAATCGGTTTCATAACCGCGCAGATCAGCCGGAACAGGTTCAATCAGGCTAATCTTCAATGGGTCGCGTGTGACCACTTCAGCCGCGTTCTTCTTTACCACCGAGAACAGGATCATGGTAAGTACCTTATCCATGGGCTGTTCCATCAAAATGGCGGCTTCCACGGCGGTGAGACCGCGTTTGATGCCATGCCCCTCAATGGCTACTTTGGGGGGCATATACTGCATGCGGCGTTTTCGCGTGCCCACCACACCCTGGTAGGTGACCCATCCAAAGATGAGCAGGAAGAAACCACAGCAGGCAAACCCGCTGATGTTGTCGATAAAGTCGCCAATAGACACACTGACCGCTCCGGAGCCGTTGTTGGTGAAGGTGTTATTGGCAGGCGGCTGAGAGATAGCATCACCGGGAATCACGCGAGCAGGGAAAGTCACCCCAAACACATATTCGCGGTCGGGACGGGCATCGGTGCTGGTCCAGGTGTAAAAGACGCGGTCATCGATAAAACCGGATTGCGGGGCAGCTTCGCCGGGCCATTTGTCCGGTTCGGAATAACGCGGTTCCTGATCGGTAATACCGGGCGGTAGGATGATGGTGACCGTCATATCGGTTTTTCCGCTGGCCGCGCTGCTGTCAAAAAAGTTGGGCTGGAACTGGCTGCCCGCGTAAGCTTCGCTCTCTTCAGCGGTGCCGGGGAAGATCACACCGCGCACATTGCGGATGGTAGCGTGGAATGTACCGGTTTGCCCGGCCGGAATGGAGCCGGAACCCAGGCCAAATTCAACGCCGTTGTTGATGTATTCAGAACTTTGGATGTGGCTGATCGGTTGCCCGTCGATTTCACCGGTCATGTCGCCAAATGAATAATTCGACCCGGCCGGCATGCCGACATCAACAAACTCGATATCAGGCGCACCGCTGTCATTGGCAAACACATAGGTATATTCGATGGTGGCCGTGCCATCCGCTTCGAGCGAATAGATCACTTTGGCGGTGGGCACAGTGAACGAATAGGACTGGGCAGCAGCCGTGGTGAAGTTGAACGATAAAATAAAACATATCAGCAGAAAAACAGTGACAATCCTCTTGCGCATGTTTCCTCCAGGGTTCTCGAACTGCCGGAGCAGGGTTTTCAGCTTACCATTTGGGTTCTTCGGTCATTTGATAGGTGGTTCCGCAGTAAGGGCAAGTTACCATCGGAGCACCGGCTGCCATGGAAATATTGGCAGAGGTGAGGACACCACCGCAGTTCTTGCATTTCATCGCATCGATCTTCATCTGTCCGGGCAGGTCGACGTTGATGGACACATTTTGGGCAGCCGCTTCCTGTTTGGCTTTCCGGCGGGCGACGGCAATGAGCACAATGGCTGCCACCACGCACACCAACCCGAACCCCATGATCAGGATACCGGGAACCAGCCATTCTGTGGTTCCCTGCGAACTGAATGAACCCAATACCATCAGGAAACCGAAGACAATTGATATGAAGGCGATGATAAAAAGAATGACCGAGCCAACTGTGGAAAGCGTTTTCATAAACTGCTCCTTTTCTGAGGGGAATCGTTGTGATTATACAGGACTCACCGGCTTCTCAGCCGTAAAACTATACCGTATCAGGACGATGTGCTCCTCAACCATATTCATATACGGATTATTTCCTGTAAAGTTTGTATAACAGTATAATTTATTATATGTCAGATACCAATGAAAGCATACAGCAACGAATAGCCTGGCTGCGCAGCGAGATCAACCGCCATAATTATGAATATTATGTGCTGAACAGTCCAACGATCAGTGACCTGGAATGGGACAGACTCTGGCATGAACTCAAGGATCTGGAGACCGCTCATCCGGAATGGATTACGCCTGATTCTCCCACTCAACGGCTGACGGCCCAGATCTCTGAAAAATTCGCCAAAGTGAACCATCCAGCTCCGATCTTAAGCCTTTCCAACGCCCTGGTTCCTGAAGAGCTGAAAGCCTGGTATGACCGTATCGCCAGGTTGGACGCGCGTGTACGCACCGCCGATTTTGTGACCGAGCCCAAGTTTGACGGGCTCTCGGTAGTGCTGCATTACCGAAACGGGGTGTTCAGCATGGGCGCCACCCGCGGAAACGGCGAGATTGGCGAAGACATCACCAACAACCTACGCACCATCCGCAGCATCCCGCTGCACATCCCGGCCAATCCAAAAGGCCCCAAAGCCCCCGATTATCTGGCCGTGCGCGGTGAGGTATTCATCCGCCTGAGCGAGTTTGAAAAGCTCAACCAGCGCCAGATCGAAAAGGGCGAGCGCACCTATGTGAACCCGCGCAATACCGCCTCGGGCGCGCTGAGGCAACTGGACCCGGGCATCACCGCCTCTCGTCCGCTGGAGATCTCGGTTTACCAGATTGTGGCGGTGCAGGGGGATATCCCGCCCACACAGTGGGAGATCCTGCAATACCTGAAAGATCTGGGTTTTCCGGGCACCACTTTGAACCGGCACTGCCGCGATTTGCAGGAAGTGATGGACGAGTTCGCGGTCTGGCAGGAACGCCGCGACCAGATTGATTTTGAAGTGGACGGCATGGTGGTGAAGATCAACGATATGCGCCTGGCGAATGCCCTGGGCATCGTGGGGCGTGATCCGCGCGCCGCCATTGCGTTCAAATTCCCGGCTCGCGAGGTGACCACTCGTTTGCGCGATATCGTGGTGAACGTGGGACGCACCGGTGTGCTGACCCCCAACGCCGTGCTGGATCCGGTGGAGGTGGGCGGGGTGATCGTCAAACAGGCCACCCTGCACAATTTTGATTTTATCGCCGAGCGGGATATCCGCATCAACGATCGTGTCATGGTCAAGCGGGCCGGCGATGTGATCCCGTATATCATGGGTCCCATCCCGGAAGCACGCCAGGGAAGTGAGATCCCATACACCCCTCCGCCTACCTGTCCATCCTGCGGTCAGGCGGTTGAGCATGTGGAGGGCGAGGTGGCGTGGTACTGCGTCAACACTGCTTGCCCGGCCCAATTGGTGCGAAACCTGGAACACTTCGTCTCCCGTTCCGCGATGGATATTGTGGGGATGGGCATCAAGATTGTGGAGCTGTTTGCCCAGCTTGGACTGGTCAAGGATGTGGCTGATCTGTACACGCTAAAGCGTGAAGATTTAAAGGACATGGAAGGTTTTGGCGAGAAACGAATTGACAATCTGCTCAACGCGATCGAAGAATCGAAAAGCCGTCCGCTCTCTCGTTTGATTAATGCTCTGGGCATGCGTGGGATCGGTGAGGTGACCGCGGTGGATCTGGCTAAAGCTTTCAAAGATCTGGATACATTACGACAGGCCTCGCTGATGCAACTGCTTACCGTGGAGGGAATCGGTCCCAACACAGCCCAGGCAGTGGTGGATTGGTTTGCCAGACCGGCCAATCTGAATGTGCTGGAAAAACTGCGCCGTGCTGGCGTTTGGCCGAGCATGGCATCTCCATCAGCAGCAGAAGCCGCTGAACTCCCGTTAAACGAGCTGACTTTTGTGGTGACCGGCACGCTTCCGGATTACTCGCGTGAAGGCGTAAAGGAACTGATCGAGAAAAACGGCGGGAAAGTGACCGGCAGTGTCAGCCGGAGCACCAATTATGTGGTCGCTGGGGAGAATCCCGGGTCCAAACTGCAAAAAGCCGGCGAACTGGGCGTACCGGTGCTCGATCAGGTCGGGTTGCTGGCTCTGATCCAAAAGAATCAATAAACGGTATCCATGACAACTGTAAAAACACCGGTCCTTTTTCTTAAGCCCGGGCGGGAGAAATCTGTCCGCTCGTTTCACCCGTGGATCTTTTCCGGCGCGGTAGAACGGATTGAGGGTGATGTCTCATCGGGCTGCACCGTGGAGGTGCGTTCATCCAAAGGTGAGTGGCTGTGCCGGGCGGCATTCAGCCCGCAGTCTAGCATCCGTGCCCGCGTGTGGACCTGGGATAAAGACCAACTGGTCGACCAGGATTTTTTCGCCCTCCGATTGAGGCAGGCTATCCACCTGCGCCAGTCTCTGCGTATAGCCGATGAAACGAATATGATGCGCTTGGTGCACGCTGAATCGGATGGGTTGCCGGGGTTAATCGTGGACCGCTACGGCGATGTACTGGTGGCGCAGTTTCTGACCGCTGGCAGCGAAGCCAACCGGGATGTTGTTCTGAAGACCCTTTCGGAAATCGAGGGGATTTCGTGCATCTACGAACGCTCGGATGCGGATGTTCGCGAACTGGAAGGTCTGCCCATCCGCAATGGGTTGCTGGCCGGAAGTCTGCCCGAACACCCCATGATTCTCAAAGAGAACGGACTTACGTTCAAAGTGGATATCACGGAGGGGCACAAAACCGGCTTTTATCTGGATCAACGCGAAAACCGGCTCACTTTCCGGCACATGAACCCGGGCGGTGATTTGCTGAATTGTTTTTGCTATACGGGTGGGTTCAGCGTGTATGGTGCGGCAGATGGAAATTGCGCAGTCACCAGCGTCGATAGTTCCGCCCAGGCATTGGCTCTGGCCCGACAAAACTTCGAGGTCAACGGAATTGACCCGCAGCAGCACACCTTTTTGGAGGGGGATGTCTTTCAGGTTTTGCGTACCTTCCGGGATCAGGCCAGGCAGTTTGATGCAATCATTCTGGATCCGCCCAAGTTTGCTCCGACGGCGGCACAGGTGGAGCGGGCGGCGCGCGGTTACAAGGATATCAATCTGCTGGCTTTCAAACTGCTTCGCCCCGGTGGGTTGTTGTTCACCTTTTCCTGTTCAGGCGGTGTATCCATGGAATTGTTTCAGAAGATCGTCGCCTCTGCGGCGGATGATGCCAGGGTACAGGCCAGTATTTTACGGCGCATGTACAATGGCCCGGATCACCCGATTCGGTTGAGCTTTCCGGAAGGCGCGTATCTGAAAGGGCTGGTCTGCAAGACGATAGAGTAAATACAAGTTCACCTGCAATACAGCGATAGTATGCCGAATAAACCTTGCTACATTGCTGACCTAACGTTTTACCTGGAGATTTGGCGTGATCATCATTACACTGGGTATCATTTTTCAACTTTTTGTTTTTATCGGTTTGGGTCTGCTTTTACCCGGTTCTCCCGTCAGACGGCATCTCTCGCTTACCAACCTGCTGCTGTGCTTCTTCAGCGGCTGGGGTGCGGCTGTAGCATTTCTGCAGATCTGGCACCTGTTTTTCAAGGTCAACGCCATCCCATTGCTGTGTTTACTTAGCGCAGCGGGGGCAGGCTGGTACCTGTTCCGCAGAGACTTCATTCCGTTGCTCAGATCATTCTCGCTAAAGACAACGATTTGGTTGTTGGGACTGGCAGCTTTGCCTGCGTTGGTGCTGGCAAATCACATCCTCTTCAACGAACCATCGGTCGATCTTGGTTTGTATCACATGCAAACGATCAAATGGTTTCAGGAATTCGCCATTGTTCCGGGTTTGGGAAATCTGCATCACCGCCTGGCGTTCAACAATGCGAGTCTTCTGGTTGCCGCGGTATTCGATACTGATTTTCTCAATCTATCATCCTTTTACCTGATCAATACCACCATCGTTTATGCGACGATTTTGCTGTGTGGAACGGCTTTGATCAACCTGTTTCGACGCGCTGTGAAACCCAACCTGTCTGACTATTTTTATGCCTTCATGCTGCCGGTGATCCTCTGGCAATCCAGTACTGGATACCTGGCCGGTTATTCACCTGATTTTCTCATCTTCAGTCTGGAGATCGTGCTGATCGGGGAGTTAATCCGGCTTTTTACCAATCATATGGATCCAGCAGAATTCAAGGCGACAGGCACCTTTCTGATTGGTCTGGTTGCTTTTGGATTAACCGTCAAGCTCAGTTTTGCTATTTTTGGCGTGTTTGTGATCGCCGCCATCCTGATTCGAGGGGCAACCCGGTATGGGCTTTTACATCGGGATCAAGTACGAATTGGGTTGGGTTGGGCTGGTCTGCTGGCAGTCTGGTTACTCCCCTGGCTGGTTCGGGGCGTGATCTTCAGCGGATACCCGTTATTTCCGTCCACCATAATGGCGCTGCCATTTTCCTGGACAATGCCCGAATATCTGGCCGATCCGGTTCAGGGTGTCATCACACGCTGGGCCCGGACGCGCTCGAATACCATTGAATTCACGGGGGATTGGACATGGTTCTCTGCCTGGTTCAGTAAGTTCGTGTATGAAGCGAAGTGGGCGTTATTGTTGAGTTTTGCCGTGTTGGCAGCAAACATCGTATTGGCTTTGATATTTGGTAAAAATTTGAAGAACCGGAACAATCGCAACGGCGGAGCCGGGTTAATTGCTGCAAGCGGAATTTCATTCGCGGCGATCCTCTACTGGTTTATCATGGCGCCTGATTATCGTTTCTCTGGGGCAGTTATCTGGATATTCCTTATTTGCCAGATATTGCTGGGGTTGAGTTTGCTGTGGCGGGTTGGCCTGCTGCCGCGTTTTGCGAGCGGAGTGGTCATCCTGATATTTCTGTTTTCCTTGTGGCTCTCCCCATACCAGTATTCTCGAAATTTCAGCCCGGCACGACTGATCATGCCGCCGTCGGTTGAACAGGCGATCTCCAGGTACCGGGGTGATCAAACAATTCATCAGCAGGTGACAGATTCAGGTCTGAGTGTCAATCTGCCTGCTGAGGGGGAAGGCTGCTGGGATGCTCCATTACCATGCGCACCGATTAAGGATTTCAACGCCCGGCTTGGCTTAATCGAACCCGGAAATCTTCAAAAGGGTTTCTACATGCAGAAGTAGCAGCCATTGGTGG
>CAZHMZ010000011.1:0-28921 GCA_964532655.1 uncultured Anaerolineaceae bacterium | reverse complement strand
TGGTGGTAATATTGCCGAAAAGACATTTTCTTTTGAAGGTTTACCTTTGATGCCTAACACGATTCTTATCACTGGTACTGGAGCGGTAGCGACATTTTTCGCAGCCCGCATGGCATTGGCGGGGTATGAAGTGAATATGCTCGGTTATTGGCCCGAAGCGGTTCAGGCCATTCGGACACAGGGGGCAAGGTTTGTCGATCAGCAGGGAAAAACACAATCCGTACGTGTGAATATCGCATCGGATCCATGTGAATTTGGCCCGATTGATTATGCATTGGTATTGGTCAAATCATGGCAGACCGCTCAATACGCTGGCCTGATCAAACAGTGTCTGCGACCGGATGGGGTGGCGCTCACCCTGCAAAATGGGCTGGGCAACCGCGAAGCGCTAGCCGCTGAACTGGGTGAAGAACGCAGTCTGGCCGGTGTGGTTTTGTTGGGTGCAACCGTGCTCGAACCGGGGCTGGTACTGGTTTCCGGTGATCCAATAGTGCAACTGGAGAAAGACGTGCGCCTGGATCCGCTGGTGAAGATTTTTGAGCACAGCGAGTTTCAGATCCGCCTGTTTGATGACCTCAATTCCCTGCGTTGGGGCAAGCTGATTATCAATGCGGGGGTGAACCCGCTCAGCGCGGTACTGGGATTACGAAACGGCGAACTGGTTCAGGATGAAAACTGTCGGGTCATTTTAGCCGATTTGGCCCGCGAAGGTAAACAAACCGCGGAAGCGCTTGGGGTGCAACTTCCCTATGATGACCCGTTTCTTGCCATACAGGAAGTCCTCGAACGCACCCGGAATAATTCGTCCTCGATGCTGCAGGACCTCCAGCGCGGCGCGCCCACCGAAATTGATGCCATCAACGGAGCAATTGTCCAGCACGCGCATCGAAAAGGCATCCCGGTGCCGGTGAATGAGACCTTTGTTGCACTGGTGAAATCCCTGGCTGCTCAAAGATCAGCCCGCCAGGAACGGTGAAAGCTTTACCTGCTGGATGGGTGAATAGCAACAAACACTCGCATTGATTGTCACAGGTATTAAAGTGATCGACATAAAAGACAAGGAGTACCATGAAGGTTGTAAAAACGGTTGAGGAATTACGAGTTGAACGGAAGATATTACAGGAGCCAGTGGGTTTTGTTCCCACGATGGGCTTTCTGCATGAAGGGCATCTTTCATTGGTGAGGGCGGCACATGCTGCCTGCCGAAGTGTTGCCGTGAGCATCTTTGTCAACCCATCACAATTTGGCCCGAATGAAGATTTTGAGGCTTATCCGCGCGATATGGCTGCCGATCTGGCAAAGCTGGAATCAGAAAAGGTCGATCTGGTGTTTACACCCGGCAAGGAAGACCTGTATCCGCAAGGATTTCAGACCTGGGTGACGGTGGATGAAATATCAAAACCACTGGAAGGCATCATACGCCCGGGGCATTTCAGAGGGGTTGCCACGGTGGTTGCCAAACTGTTCAACATTGTTCAACCGGCAAAAGCCTTTTTTGGACAAAAAGATGCCCAGCAGGTGGCGGTGTTGCGCCGCATGGTCGCCGACCTCAACTTTCCGCTGGAGATTGTCACCTGCCCCACCCTGCGCGAGAAAGACGGTCTGGCGATGTCGAGCCGGAACAGCTATTTGAACGCTGCCGAGCGCCAGGCTGCGCCGGTGTTGTATCGCGGGTTGAATGCCGCCAAAGCCGCCTATCAGGCCGGTGAGCGTAATGCCGAGACGCTCCGCCAGCTTGTAAAGAGTGAACTGGCTGTTGAACCCCTGGCGCGCATGGATTATGTTTCCTGCGCCGATGCGGCCAGCCTGCAGGAACTGGATGTGGTGGAAAAGCCGGCCCTGCTCTCAATGGCGGTATTCATTGGTAAGACCAGGCTGATCGATAATTTGATTCTTGAGTAATATTTGTCGCCAGTTCTTTGCATGAAAAAAGATCCGCTCATTTACCAAATGAAGCGGATCCTTGTTATTTACTGCACAGTCATGCAACTGCGATCACGGACTCTTTGGGGTCTTTATCCCTTAAGGCAATATTCGATCCTAAAACGATTGTCCGGGGGGATGATGATCAAAACCTTATCAATCTGGGTAAACTCAGGTTCCTGGTGAAAACTCAGCATCCCCCGGACTTTATCGCTCGTATGATTTGCCCCCTGTATACGGCGAGCATTGAATCATGCGGCGGTTAAAGCATCTTATTGCGGCGGTATGCCGTCGTCAAGGGGTTTGAATGAGAGTCATGTTAGATTTATGCTGCACCCGGTTGATCGGGTATCGGCTGTCTTAAGCGCATCAATGGCCAGGATGCTGAGATTCCCAACGTTCTCTCGTATAGACATATTCAAACGAAAGAAATGTTTTGATCAAAGTACTTGAATAATAGGTGCCTTCCCGATCAAACACAAAGCCGCATTTTTCGATCAGGTTTTTTGAGGGAAGATTTTCCTGAAAGCAGCAGGCATAAATGGTTTGCATACCAAGGGAAAAGAACTCTCGCAACACTTCGTTTACCACTTCGGTCATGATGCCCTGTTTTTGATAGTTGCGGTTGAGCACAAATCCCAGCTCTTTGGTGTCCGCACGGTTTTCTTCTGTATCGGGGTAGACGCCAATATGCCCGATCACCTTTCGATCGGCTTTATGGACAATGGCATACAGATCGTTGTTTCGCATAAAATCCTGCAGTGTTTTTTGCGATTGAGAAAGGGAGGTGTGGTGTCTCCAGCCGGCAGCTTCTCCCACGCCGTCCTGACTGCAGTATTCGTATAAATCCATCAGATCCGATGTTTGAAAGTTACGCAGGAGGATTCGTTCGGTTTCCATACGCTACTCCAATTCGGTAAAGTTAATGAGTGTGGATCCTGTTATTCCGCGTCCAGGCATCCATGACGACTATACATCTCTTTCAATGAAATGATCAGGGTATTTCTCCCAATAACTTCTGTAAACACGATCTGTTACTCCGTCGAGGTTGAGCTGGTACATTCTGAAGGTGACCATGAAATTCTTTGGCTGCCACAACTCGGTGTAGGAATAACAATACTTCATGCCCAGCCTCTTCATCACATTCCCGCTGGCCGGGTTGTTAACATCATGGGTGGCGGTGATAAAAGGGTAACCGGCCAACTTCAGACGTTGGATGACAGCCGCACAGGCCTCTGTAGCGATACCCTGGTGCCAGAAATCTTTCCGCAGCCCATACCCAAAATCATGGCTTTCGCCCTCGCTCAGATCCACATACCCAATGGGTCTGTTATCGGCGCGCAGGCAGACCGCATATACATACGCGCTCTCTTTTTGATAATGCTTCAGATAACCGTTTTGAAGAATTACGGCGGTTTCCTCAAGCGTTTTGACCGGAAACCAGGGCAGGAAGGTATTCACTTCTTCATCCTTGAGGATCAGGAACAGGTCAGTCAAATCTGACGGTTCGAATCTTCTCAGGATTAACCGGCTGGTTTCGAGGGTGGGGGTATTTTCACTTACTTTATGTTGTCTGCCTGTCATCGGGTCTCCTGTTTAGCTGGCATCTCTGTGTTCTCCAATAACAATCATTATTGTTGCTGGGCAGGCTGAATACTTATGGGCAGGGTAGACTGATATTCTTTCTGCAAAATCGAATAAATTGCGGAATCACAGATGCCTTGATTGTTCCAATCCGCTTCACGCATTGTTCCCTCATATTTCATCCCGCATTTCGCCATAACTTTTCCGGAATGGGGGTTCCTGGGATCATGCCTGGATTCAATACGATTGATACCCACTTCAATGAAAAGGTATCGAATTACCGCACTTAATGCTTCAGATGTAATTCCGCGATTCCACCAGGAACGCCCTATGCAATATCCGATCTCTGCCATGCCGATTCTGTCGTCTTTATCGACGACGGCAATGGAACCAATCGGTTCATCGCCGTTTTCTCGAAGTGTGATTGCCCACAGGTAAAAATCCAAATGATCGTACTGCCCAACCCAATCTCTCAGCACATTGATCGTGTCATCAACACTTTTATGCGTGGGCCACATCAGATATTTTGTGACTTCTGAATCATTCGCCCAATTCTTATAAACAGCCGAAGAATCTGAAAACGAAAACTTGCGCAAGACCAATCGTGGCGTTTCCAAATTCATGGTTCCCAAATGTTTCAAAATGGCCCTCCTCTCATCTGATGGATTAGTTATGGTTGAAGTTCTACAATGACAGCAACGAATGCGGTTACTGATCAATCGAGATATTTTCTATCAATTCAATTCCGCTCTAATGGTCAGAATTTAATATGAATAATGAAAAATACAAAATGCGCAACCGCATCTGTAAATCTCATTAATCATTCAATATTCACTAAGTGTATCTACAACGCGTTTAGAGTGGAGATGGCGGGAATCGAACCCGCGTCCGAAAGATTCAACCGCCAGATATCTACGAGCGTAGTTGATCATTTAATCTTGCCGCAGACAGATGGATCAACATACCTGGATGCAGCCAGCCGTTTGGACCCGAAAGTCCTCTTTCATGCAGATAACGGCGTTTCTGCATGGCACACCGGCTTTGTGTCGCCTGCTCCACGACCGGCCGGAGATGCGGTGTGGGCAGACGTAGCCTGCTTTGAGGCTATTGCGCTAGCCTTCGCTTATGCAGCTAAGGGCATCGCGGCGTAGTTAGTGCGATTGGCACTTGTTTTTTGCACTGATTTCTCGAGGTCGGTGCCTCTCGGCTCGCAATCCGGGGCCAGCCTCCCCCGTCGAAGCCTGTCATCCCCATAGGATTTAATGTAATCATAACACAGATTTATTAACGTTTTATCAAAAACGTTGCAGCAAGGGTGCGGGTGGATCAGACTTTCCAAAACCTGCCGGCAAGGGTATGATCAATCCGTATGAGCAATCCGCCTACCCGAACCGTGCAAACCAACTCTGGCCCCTTTCTATCGATTGAGGGCCTTTCCAAGGCTTATCGTGAAGCGCGCAATGAGCATGAAGTAACGCATCAGGTGCTCTCCAATACATCGGTGTGCATCCCGCAGGGAGAGGTGACCGCCATTATGGGGAAAAGCGGCACCGGTAAAACGACTCTGCTCAACCTGATCAGCGGGATCGATTTACCGGATCAGGGTCAGATCGTATTGAATGGCTGTAACCTGACCTCTCTGAGCGATCATGAACGCACGCTTTACCGGCGCAGGAATATCGGGTTTGTGTTCCAGTTTTATAACCTGATTCCCACGCTGACCGTTTGGGAGAATCTGATCCTGCCGCTGGAATTGAATGGGTTGACCGATGCCGCTGATTTTGATCGAGCGCGTGGTTTGCTGGAGCATGTGGAGCTGCTGGACCGCCAGAAAACCTTTCCGGATCAGTTATCAGGGGGTGAGCAGCAACGCGTGGCGATTGCCCGCGCCCTGGTACATAACCCGCTTCTGGTGCTGGCAGATGAGCCCACCGGAAACCTGGATGAAGAACGCAGCCGTCAGATCATGGAAATGCTGGATCAATTGACCCGCAGAGCCGGGAAAAACCTGATCCTGGTGACGCACAGCGCCGTGGACGCCGGAATTGCAGATACCCTCTACTCGCTGCATGACGGGCAACTGATTCCGAGAACATGAACCGTAGACTTTCGTTTGCTTCAGGTTTACGGAACACCGCCTGGCGGTATCTTTTTAGAAACCGCCGCTACAGCCTGCTGATGCTGATTGGTATCGCTCTGGGGGTGTCAGTGGTGACGGCGATTGACATCGCCAATGAAAGCGCAGCCAGTTCTTTTGAATTAAGTAAACAGGCCATCACCGGCCAATCCACTCACCAGATTCTGGGCGGACCGCAGGGAATCGACGAAAACTTGTATGATACCCTCCGTCAGGCCGGGCTGAATATCGACATGGCGCCGGTGATGGAGGCAGTCGTCTCCATCCCATTAATGGGTAACCAGCCTTTCAGTTTGCTGGGGATTGATCCGTTTGCCGATCAGTCGATCCTACCTGGGTGAACGAAACCAATTGCCGGTGGATCAATTGACCGCGTTTTTGATCCTGCCTGGTGCAGTCTTCATGTCGACTCGCACCGCAAACGCCTACCACCTTGAAAGCGGGGAATCTTTCAATCTCGATTTTGCCGGGAAGGTTCACGAAATGAAGCTGGTGGGGATGATCGAACCGGCCGACGATGTATCCGCGCAAACGCTTTCCGGTCTTATACTGGCCGACCTGGCGACGGTGCAGGAAATCACCAGCCGGTATGGTGTGATCGATCGAATTGACCTGATCCTTCCCGCGCAGGAGATTGACCGGCTGGTTGGGCAGATCCAAGCCATGCTGCCGGCTGGTGTGCGGTTGGTCGAGACCGCTGCGCGTTCGGGGTCTGTCGAGGAGATGACATCCGCCTTTCGGCTGAACCTTACTGCGCTGAGCCTGCTGGCCCTGGTGGTGGGTGTGTTCCTGATTTACAACACCATGACCTATTCGGTACTTCGCCGGCGCAGGCTATTTGGGCTGATGCGGTCACTGGGCGTGACACGGGTGGAAATCATTCGTATGGTAGTAACCGAGGCGTTGATTGTGGGGGTGTTGGGCAGTCTGCTGGGATTGGGATTAGGCCTGCTGGCCGGCAGAGAAACCATCAGCATGGTCACTGGTACGGTCAACGATTTGTACTATACCACCACGGTTCAACCCGGAGCGCTTCAGCCAATCAGTCTGCTGAAAGGCGGTCTTCTAGGCATCTTTGCCACGCTGTTTGCCGCACTCATCCCGGCTTTAGAGGCCTCTCTGGTTCCACCTCAGGCGGCGTTGTCCCGCTCGCTGCTGGAAAGCCGCACCAGGCAGTTGGTCTTGTGGATTACCCCGGCAGGATGGATCCTGATGGCCGCCGGCTGGCTGGTGATCAGGTTGCCCGGTCAAAGTGTGTACGTGGGATTCGGCGGCACGCTGCTGCTGGTCATCGGGCTGGCTATGCAGTCAGCGGCACTGCTTCTTCTGCTAATGCGGCTGGTACGTCCGGTTTTAGGAAGTTTACTGGGATTTTTAGGCCGGATGGCCCCATCCAACCTGATCAGCAACCTTTCACGTACTTCGGTGGCCGCGGCCGCTTTGATGGTGGCTGTGGCGGTGACCATCGGGATGCAGTTGATGGTTGGCAGTTTCCGCACCACGGTAGCAGTGTGGCTGGAGCAGACGCTGGGGGGTGATATTTATATTTCGGCGCCCAGTTTCATTTCCACCAATCCCACCGAATCAATCGACCCGGCCGTGATCCGGCGAGTGGAGAACTGGCCCGGGATACGGCGGCTGGATACCCTGCGTACCGTCAGCGTGGAAAGCGATCGGGGACCGGTGGTACTGAACGCCACGCACAATCCGGATTTGGGGGCCGAAAGGATGTATTTGGATCGTGCAATCCCGGAAGCAGAAATCTGGCAGGCCATGCAGGAAGGCAGCATTCTGGTGAGTGAGGCGCTGGTCTACCGGTTGGGTATTGACCCTTCACAGACCAGCTTGCGATTGTTCACGGATGAGGGCTGGCGCGATTTTCCGATGATTGCAACGATTTACGAATACACCTCCAGCGAGGGCAGTATCTGGATGGCCGACAATGTATACCGGCAGTACTGGCAGGATACCGGCATCACTGCTCTGTCACTGCGGCTGACAGAGGGAGCGGATATTGAAGCTGAAACACAGGACCTGCGCAAAGAACTTAGCGGGATCCAGCGTCTGAACATTCGCTCCAACAGCACCTTGCGCAGTGATGTGATGGAGGTATTCGACCGTACCTTTGCCATCACGCGCGCCATGCAGTTGATGGTGACGGCTGTGGCGTTTATCGGCGTGCTCAATACGGCTTTGCTGCTGCAGATGGAGAAACACCGGGAAAGCGGTATTCTACGCGCGCTGGGTCTCACGGGCAGGCAGCTTCGCCAGTTGGTGATGCTGGAAACTGGCTTGATGGGGTTGGCGGCCGGGTTGATGGCAATTCCCACGGGTTATGCCATTGCCCGGGTATTGGTGGATGTGATCAACCAGCGTTCATTTGGTTGGACATTGCAGCTTTTTACACCCGGCCGGGATTTTCTTCAGGGTGTACTGCTGGCAGTGGGGGCGTCGCTTTTGGCCGGTATCTACCCGGCCTGGCAATTGTCACACCGGACCGCGGCGGAGACCATCCGGGAGGAATGAGAAAATGGGGTTGAGATTGAAACGAGCATGGCCGTTGATCCTCCTGCTGGCTGCCGTGGCAGGTCTGATCCTCGTGCTTCGCCCTCAATCCAGGCAGCCGGTCAGCGCGGGTCTTCGAGAAGTGGTTTCACCATTTAGCAACTTTGAACGTGCTGACAGGTCGCGTGATTTTTCTTTTCCGGCTGATTTCGGACCTCACCCAAAATTTCAAACCGAATGGTGGTATTACACCGGCAGCCTGTCAGGTGAACAGGGACGCCAGTTTGGTTATCAACTGACGTTTTTCAGGCGTGCGCTGGCTGCTCCTTCCGAGGTAACTCAGCGGGAGTCCGCCTGGGCGACCAGTCAGGTCTACCTGGCTCATTTTACGGTGAGCGATATCCAAAATGACCAATTTCATTTTTGGGAGGAATCCGCGCGCGGGGCCGCAGGTCTGGCGGGTGCGGCAGTGGATCCAACCTTCGAGGTCTGGCTGTATGACTGGAAGGTAGTACAGACCGGCGAAAAGACCTATCAGCTTTTTGCAGAAAAAGACGGGATTTCACTTGAGTTAAATCTTGAGGATGTAAAAGGGACTATATTGAACGGACAACAGGGGTACAGCCGTAAGGGAGAAGGCGCTGGCAATGCCTCTTACTACATCAGCCAGACACGCCTGATCAGCCAGGGGCAGTTGACGCTGGATGGTGAGACCTTTTCTGTAAACGGTACCAGTTGGATGGATCACGAATTTAGCACCAGTGTCCTGTCCGGCGACCAGGTGGGGTGGGACTGGTTTTCCATGCAACTGGACGATGGACGAGAGATCCTGGTATACACCATCCGGCACGCCGATGGAACATTGGATCCGTTTTCGTATGGCAGTTTGATCCTCGAGGATGGCAGCCAGAAACAACTGGAAAGCCGTGATTTTTTGATTGAGACAACCGGTACCTGGAAGAGTGAAAACAGCGGCACACAGTATCCATCCGGGTGGCGTGTGACGATCCCGGATGAGGAGATCGATCTGGAAATAACCCCGCTCATGAAAGATCAGGAGTTGAGGGTGTCTTACACCTATTGGGAGGGAGCCGTGCAGATTACCGGAACTTGGGACGGTCAGCCGGTAAACGGGCGGGGTTACGTGGAACTGACCGGGTATGCTGAATCGATGCAGGGACAATTTTAGATTTTGCCCGGCTGTAAAGATTTACTTTTTCGGTTTCTGATACCAGGGTTGCTTTTCGATTTGCGCCAGGTGTTCATCATAATGCCAGAAAGTGTTGGCTGCCACCAGATGCCAGAGCGGGTGCCCTTCTTCAAACACCACCTCCGGGGCTTTGAATAACGGCTCTTCTGGCAGGCGCGCCATATAATCCAGCACGCGCTGATGATTCTCAAAGAATGCTGTTTTGATGGTTTTTGCATCCATGTTGTGATGCAGGTGGTAGACCTGGTTATTGTATTCATCCACCGCATCACCGGCGAGTTCGGCGTCCAGAAATTCAACGCCGGTGCTGTCCAGCAGAATCTGATCCAGCCATTCCATCATGCGATGTTCCCAGGCAGTGGTGTGCGCCATGATGTCTTTCAGTGACCAGTGTCCGCACACACCTTCCACTTCCTCTTTGGTGGGATCCTGCGCCAAGATGGCTCTTTCCAGGTTGGTACGGGAAAAATCTGCTTCAGCAATCAGATGAGCAATCGTTCTGGCTTCTTTCACGTTCCCTCACAATTTTGTGTTTTGTATTGACTCATTCAGGTGAAATACTTCGTAATTGTAGCGATTCTTTCTGGAAAAGTAAATCGAATTCCGATCCTGCCAGGTTGCATCATAAAAAACGGGCTGTCTGAACCAGACAGCCCGAATCGTATTCAGAGCGGGTTTAATTCCCTGCCAGCACTTCTACGTGGTCGTATTCAGGGCAGGAGAAACTGGTGATGGTAAAGGCGGCAGTGGCACCAGCCGGGAAGGTATCCCCTTCAGTGAAGCTCCATTCGGCATCCACAAGCTGGTCGTTGCTGTCATAAAAAGCCGCTACCACGGTGCCATAGGTCAGCTCGGTTGTGCCGGTATTTTTTGCATTTCCGGTAACGGTGCAGATACCATCCTCGACGGTGTCATTAAAATCGACGACCTGTACTGTTGTGGCAGGGGCTGTTTCATCATAATCACCCTGCACCTCGATCTCATACGTGTCGCCGTCTTCCCAATTATCACTGAACCAGATTTTGAAGGGGCTTTTCTCTCCGGGGTGAAGGTAATTCAACATCACATAGGAGTAATTGGTATTGAGGAGCGTCCCATCTGCCGCGTATACGGCAGCAGCCACTTTGAGAAAGGACATGGGTTTATCGGAATTATTTTGTACTTCACCCACCAGATTCAGATCGTATTCATCGCTGTAGCTGGTGTGGGAGAGGATCTCAATTCCTTCAGCAATCGGTTCTTCGGCAACCTCATAATCCTCAACCAGAAACTCGTAGCTTGAGCCCTCTGCCCATTCATCGGAGCTGACCGAAAACGGCGTGGTTTCTCCGGGTGCGATTTTATCGAGGAATGGATAAACGCTTTCGGTCGCAATCAGCGTTTCGCTGTCATCATAGATCAAAATCGAAAGTTCCAACCATTCGATGGTATCTTCGGTATTGTTCTGGACAATGCCGACAATATAATCCCATGTATCCACCCGGTAGCTGGCATCAGCGATCACCGCGATGTCTTCCTGTTCGGTTGAGGCTTCCGTGGAAACCGCTTCCTGAGAAACCTGCTGTTCGGTGGGCTGTGGAGGCACGGTGGCGGTCGGCTCAACCGTGTTGACAGGCTCATTCGTGATGGTGGGAACGACGGTGTCGGTTGATTCCGCTCCACCAAGACCAGGCAGGGCGCAGGCAAGACCAACCAATATGAGGATACTGAGTAACGGGATAATTCTTGATGTCTTCACTTTCAATCCTTTAAGCAATGATATGTAATTTCACGAACAACAATTTGTTCCATTGTAGCGAATTTCTGCTCGAAACGCATTTTTATTTTTGTTAGTTCCGCCGATCATTCTGCCCGTTTTTGTCCCATACCTTATTCAAGCTTGAAATGGTTCACAATCCTGGATAGTTCCTCGGCCATTTCCTGTAATGCACCGGCAGATGTGCGAACCCGCTCCACCTGTGTGGCAAGATCCATGGTGGATGCAGTTGCCTCCTGTGTAAGGGCGGAATTCACTTCACCCATCCGGGCAATTCCTTTGATGGTGCCGGTGATATCTTTGGAATTGGCTGACATTTGTTCCGTGGAAGCTGTGTTTTCCTCCACCACCGCGGATACGGAAATGGATTGATTGGCCAGATCCTGCGAAAGTATTTGCATATGTTGCACCGCGCTCCGTACCAACCGGGTTTGCTGCCTGACGTCTTCGTTGCTCTGTTTCAGATGGGTCAACGATGCACCGGCATCTTTTGCCAATATCTGACCTTTTCGCACCTCATTTTCACCATCATTCATGGCAGACACGGTACGGGAAATGGCAGATTGAATATCCACAATCAGACCTGAAATTCCTTTGGAGGCTGTCATTGATTCATCTGCGAGATGTCTGACTTCGGCAGCCACCACCGCAAAGCCCTTGCCGGCTTCCCCAGCTCGTGCGGCTTCGATGGCCGCATTCAGCGCCAGCATATTGATCTGCGAGGCAATATTCTGAATGGTTTCCAAAATGTCGTTAATCTGTTCGGAACGGGCTTTCATTTCCATCACCTGATGTGTGGTCATGGAGACCTTTTCCATGATGCTGTCCATACCGGTGATGGTTTTTTCTACGGTTTCAGAACCTTCAGCGGCACTGGTGATTGCTCGAGAGGAACTCTCCACCATTTGCAGAACAGAACCGGAAACGGTTTCGATTGCCGTGTTCAACTCGCCAAATAACTGGGTCATTTCGGCAATGGATCTGGATTGATCAACAGCGCCGCCTGCGATACTCTCGATGGTCACTTCCATCTGATCCATCGCCTGAGCTGCGGAAAACAGTTCGGATGACTGGTTGACGGAGCTTTCCGACACCTGTTCCATGGTGTGCGAAATCGCTTCGGTGGCCGTCCTGGCCTCACGAGAAGCGGTCGATAATTCAAAGGCGTTCTTTTTCAAACCCCCGGCATTTTCAGATACGCTGCGGATCTGCCCGCGCAACGAGTCGGTCATCATGGCAAAGGCGGTCGCCAGTTGATCCTGATCTGAGGTAGGTTTGATGTCGAGGGACAGATCACCCTTCGCGATTGCATGGGCAGCCTGAGCTATATTAGCAATGTAGCGCCTCATATGGGTGAAATACTGGCCAATCTCCCCCAGCTCACCGCTCTTGATGATGGTGAGATCCTCTTCAACATCGTCGGGAATCTGCCCGCGTGAGAGGACTGCCAGATCATCGCGCAGTTTCAGGATCGGTTTGCTGACCGTGGCGCCGACCAGATACCCGGCCACCAAACCAACCGGTATCGAGACGGCAAAAATGAGCAATACAACTAAAAAAGCCTGCCGTCGCTCATGCTGAAGGCTTTCGGCGCTCATATCCACGGCCAGCATGGCAGCCACACTTCCGTCAGAACGGTAAATGGGGGCATAGGCGGAGAGGAATGTCCCCCATTGATCGGTGTACACCTCTTCTTCAATCGTTACAGGGGCTGTACTGGAAAATGCGCCTTTCAGCGTCTCAGTCGCTTCGGTGTATACCTCACCTGCTGCTGCAATATCATCATCATAACTGCCTTCCACAATGAAAACGATATCTCCATTTTCATTCATCCGCATGGTGTAAAGGTCTTCCGCCCCGGCGATGTTTTCATATGCGGAGAAGAGTAGTTTCCTGACCAGTTCGTATTCAGTCAGGGTGGTCTCCGGAGAAGCATAGATCGCATCCAGTAAATCTCCATCCACACCGGGAGCGGCGGCTAATACCACATTGCCCACCCTCTCATGAAACGTCTCGGTATAGTTTCTGACAATTACCAGATAGATCGCTGATGAACTGATTGCGGCAATAATGAACGAAAACACAGTAAATAGGCTCAGTATTTGAATTTGAATCGTGGATAAACGGAAAGGTTTTTTCATAATAAATTCTCGGTACGATTATGCCAGGGATGCCTCAAACCCCGAATAAAATGCCTGTAAAAACAGTGATAATTTTCAATAATTTCAGACGGCATACCATTTCGAATTGGTGCCTGTGTACATAACTGTGTTGGAGCCTTCACTTTTATCGAATTTATTGTCAATGCATGGAATTTCCTGACAACCTGTACTATGATTATGTTGGATATAATTGTCCATTGGGATGAAAAAACGGTAAGAAATTTTTATCCGGCGAATACCAGACCAGCCAGGATTGACAGGGTCTGATCGATTGATGATTTATGAAAAAGCGGGGAGCGTTTTAGGATGATGGAAATGAGTGGATGGATTTCAGAGACCTTATTCTTAATCCTTATGCGATTCGTGAGTAGCGAGGTAAGGTAATGGATCCGGAATCCTCAGAAATCTACCGAGAAGATAATCTGGGCTCAGCCGCGCAGGGAAATCCATCAGAAGCTGGCTGGCCGGGATTGGCGATTTGTATCAGCCATACAGGCCAGGTACGCACAAACAACGAAGACCGCTTTCGGCTGGGTTTCAAGGACGGCATCTTTATCGTGGCGGATGGTATGGGCGGGCACCTGGCTGGCGAGACTGCCAGCAGCATGGTGGTTGATCTGCTGCCCGATATGCTGCATTCGGGGGTTCAACAGAGCACCGAAATGCCCATCCGGTATAAATCGATGCTGGGCAACTGCCTGAAAGATTTAAGCCGTTTGGTGAATGAAAAAGGCGCCAGCGAACCCGATTTGGCCGGCATGGGATCCACCGTCGCAGTGGTCTGGTTTACCGATGAACTCGGCACGATTTACTTGGGCAACGTGGGGGACAGCCGAATTTATTACTTCAGGAAGAAAAGCCTGAACCAGCTTTCACAGGATCACTCCCTGGCATCATTACTGGTACTGAACGGTGAGATAACCGCCGAAGAGGCGCGCCATCACGATGCCAGAAGTACTCTCTACCGATATATCGGCATGGAGGGTGAGGCGGCCGCGGAGCTGCACGATATGCGCGTTCAAAAAGATGATATTTTGCTGCTGTGCAGTGATGGGATTACCGATCACTTGAATGATTTCCGCATTCAGGCGATCCTGTCCGAACATGAAGACTTGGGTGAGGCCTGCCAGGCGTTGATTGATTCAGCCAATCGACAGGGCGGGCGGGACAATTTGACGGCCATGCTGCTCAAGTGGCAGGGTTAAAAGCAATAATCTTCAGCTTTCAACCGTAATGGACTGAAATCAGACAGTATACATAGTAAGCTATTCCACCCAGAAACTGGGCGCCGTAAGCGCTCCAGCCAATGAGTCGCGCCTTTTTGCTGGGCGAACCGGATCTCTTAACCTGGAGCAGCAGCCAGCGCACGGTAACGGCGAACAGCAAAAACAGGGCAATTTGACCGCTCCAGCGGAAATTTCCGTGTGAAAAACGGGCGCCGGCCTCGGCGAAGAGATAGTTTTGCGCAATCCCAGCCAAAAAAACAGTCCAGCCGGCCAGTAACGCGCTGTCGGATAGCAAACGAGCGCGGGCCAGCCACAATACAATCAGCGGGAACAGACAGGAAAGCAAAAACTTCAACAACAGCCAGTCTGAAAATGATTTTTCCATCTGAAATGGGGCCAGGATGATACCGGATCCGGTTATTCCGCGAGCATAAGAGATGTAATACTGCAATCCCAGGTTGATCACACCCGGAAGAACAAAACCAAACCAGAACAGCCTCCAATCCGGGCTGTGTTTTTGCAGCTTGCGGATCAGAAGCGCCAGCGTCAGACCCGGCAGCACAGCCAGGGCATAATTCGGTTTGATCCACGTGGATACACTGAGAAGCAGTGCTGAAAGGAACACCGTTCCCCAGTTTGCCTTACGATCCTCCAAAGAGCGTATAGCCAGCATCAGGCTCAGCAGCGCGAATGGCTTGAGCAGGTGTATGGTGGGATTGTGATAATTGGATAAGCCAATGTAGCCAAAGTAAAATCGGTGGTCCAACAGTGCCGGCAGCATCACTGGACCTAAAAAGGTAAAACTGAATGAAATTGCGGCGCGCAGCCAGTCCCAATTTTTACGTTCTGCCGAGGGGCCGATCCAGAAATACAGAATGAGCGCAATTGTGATCTGCACGGCGATCTGGATGATCAGCAATGCGTTGTACAGATCCAACTGACTGCGGGTCAGCCAGTATAAAACTGCCAGACCCAAGTGCAGCAGCGGGTGTGAAATGATGGCCGGGTTCAAAACGCGGGTTTTCAGAAATTCAATCGCAAAGGCAATATGCGAACCGTAATCGGTGTCCACCGGCGTATGGATGCGGATATGGTAAATGGGATAACTGAGCAGCCCGGTCACCAGCGCCAGTGTCAGGATGGTCTTCCAGTTTTGCACACGCAACAAACGATCATACATAAATCGCAGTCCGGTGGAGGGGGAGCGGATTAGCTTTTGCATGGGTCATTGATTGGGCAGAGCGGCCCGCCCAAATTATACCGCGCCGGCATTCTGAAACCAGATTGACTCAAGGATCGGTTTGTTTTTCGTGATATCATACAGGCACCGAACTGTGCCATGACCGAATTTTTCCGCTGATCACAACTGACCATCATGCCTGAAAACACATCCCCTGCCGCTGTTGATAAGACAAAGATGCCCATGTGGCTCGCTGTTTTCCGCATCACACTGGCTGTGGTGGTAACGCTGGCGCTGCTGCTTTTCATCTACATCGGTACATTTTCGCGTTTCATCGCCGATGATTATTGTTCGGCCAATTTGCTGCGCAATCATTCGTTCTGGGAAGCGCAGTGGTTATCGTATACCACCTGGTCGAACCGGTACGCCACCATGCTGGTGACCAGCCTGATCGACCCGCTGGACACGGTTGGTATACGTCTGCTGCCTGCGCTATTGATCCTTGGTTTGACCGCAGGGTTGTACTGGCTGCTGCGGCGGATTGCATTGCATACCCGTTACCCTGTGCCCGGTTTATTCCTGTACATTCTTGCAGGGTTGAGTGTCTACTTTTCGTTGTATACTACCCCAAATCTCTTCCAGTCTTATTACTGGCGATCCGGTAATATCACTTACGCGTTGCCGGCTGTAGGGCTCACTGCGCTGCTGGCAGTATTGCTTTCTCAATCCGGGCGGGTGCGTCCGTGGTGGCAATTGATTTTGGTGGGTCTGTTTGCGTTCTTTCTGGCGGGGTTTTCAGAGACCAACGCGGCTTTATTGATTGCCGTGTTATTCCTGGGAACGGGAGTCAGTCTGCTGTTGCGATATCGCGCCGGCCACCCACAGATCAACCAGGCAGCCTGGGTTGTAGCACTCGCAGGCGCTCTGGCTGGATTGGCGGCGGTTTATCTGGCGCCCGGAAATGCCGTGCGTCTGGAGCAAATGCCGGAGCCACCCTCGTTTTTTGAGTGGTTGGGGTTATCTTTCCGGTATGCCTATGATTACCTGTTTTATGGAGTCACCAGTTACATTGTTCCCCGGGCGATCAGTTTTGCGTTTGGGTTGGCGTTGGCGACACAAATCGACTGGACAGGCATAAAACCCGGACGTTTGGGATTTGCACTGGGAATCGGGTTGGTGTTTTTATTTCTGCTTACGGCCGCCTGCGTGGCTCCCAGCGTTTACGCTCAACATGCTTATCCGGAAGACCGCGCCATGACCAGCGCCAACATCCTGCTCAGCACGGCCGTGATTGGGGCGGGTTTCCTGACGGGAATTCTGTTGCGAACCTTTGCCCTGAAAATCCGTGAGGTAAATCCGCTGCGTATCCGGCTGGCGGGCGCGGTGATGTTGGCGATTTTTACCGTATATGTGATCTACAGTGGGTATCAGGTGACCGGCCGAATCGATGAATACCGCCAGCACGCAGAACAGTGGGATCAACGCGCCGGGCAGATTGAGCAGTTTCGCCGGGCAGGCGACCTCAACCCGCGTGTGACGGCGCTTGACAGTTTTTACGCGGTGCAGGAAATCTCGGGAGATCCGGATCTATGGGTCAACCAATGCGCGGCCGGTTATTATGAACTGGAGTCGGTCACCGTGGAGTGATAAAAGGTTTGCGCGAGCAATTGATCTACTTCTGCAACGACAATCAAAAGGTGAAACTCAAGGAAGTATGCGTGTATCTGTAGATCTGCGAGTCATCATCCATGCTGTTATCAACACGATCACCAACGGAATGAGGAAAAGCCGGATTTCATCGGCTGAACCGAAGGAAAACTGAACCAGGAACCAGGGCACAACAAGGAATAGCATTTAAAACCGGATTGTAACAGAATCGCTGCGGTGAGGGCAACCAGGGCAAGGACGAGTTTCATATTGCTGACCAGGAGGCTGGCGATCGCGAGAGAGATGTTTTTACGGTCCGGAAAAGCCGTGGGAAAAATGACATAAAGAAATTATCGACGATTTTGTTCAAAATACAACCGCCCTATCTGGGCGGTTTTCTTCCGTATTTTAAGTTCTTTAAACTCAATTCCATAAAAGATATGACATTACACACTGAATTGATAGGATATTGATAGGTAGTAAAAGTTCGTTTTTATGTATAATATCTTTGCTTCAACGATATATTATTCCAATTGCGTCCTTACAATTTTCCTTTTAGTGGTATTTTCATTTGTTCGATAATTTACCCTACTGTATTGTAAGGTTGGATCGATCTGTGATTTGTCTTGACATTGTGGATATAATGAAATAGGGCGAAAATTAATCATCACAACTAGCAGTTTAGGCATGATAAAGGGATAGTAAAATGGAAGATTGCGGACAGGAAAAGTCCACAGTAATTCAAGTGGCTCTGCATTGGAAGGAAGACCCCAACCTTCAAACTATCTACGTGAATCAAATGTCAATTACACATACAGGCCCTGAGTTTTATCTTGTTTTTGGGGAATTAGTGATGCCTGCTATTGTTCCACCCGGGAATTTTCCTGATGAATTAGAGATCGTTCCAAAGGTAAGATTGGCAATTACGCCCGCCCAAATGGAAGTAATTTCGGATGTGATTGCTCAGAATGTTCAGGGTTATTTGGATAATTTAAAATGACAAATGCATTAATTACCCTTAACAACGTTTGCGACTCAAGCAGCTTAACCCCAACATCGATAAGATATCATTCGCCGGAAACAGAGTTTTCAAATTTGGTTTATTTCCGTAATTCTCTCGAACGAATCCAATCGATATTAGTTTGTTGCCGATTACTGCCTGAAGGGTATTGGATGTGCACAACCCCAGGATTTGATAATTATGGCGTCGGTGATAATCCTAGCGAAGCCACCGATGATTTGATTTATATGTTGAAAGATCTTTACCATGAGTTGAGGAAAGATGCCAAACTTTCCTCTTATCTTGAGGATAAACTTTTGAAGTTGAGTAGGTTATTCTCTGACGAGTGCTATGACGAATAGAAATGACCTTCAAAAAACAGTATATAATCGATAAGCTAATAAATAAGTTTGGTTTTTGCCAGGTCGAAGGTGCAAAGCACGAGGCTTATGCATTGTATTGTGGTGATTGTAAAATCGCCACAACAAGGTTTTCCCGAAAATTAAATAGCGATGACATCTCAGATGATATTCTGGGTATGATGTCAAAAGAGCTTGGTGTTAATCAATTGGGATTTTTTAAAAGAATGCTGGGGTGTACGAGATCAAATGCAGAGTATCGGGAACTCCTGCAAAAAAATGGAAGAATGAATTTACCCTGATATTGGGAAATAATCCGTATATTGAAGAATGGCTTGCCCTGTAAAGGGCAACTTTTTATTTAGTGACTTCAGTCTGTTGAGCTTGCGGAGCAAGCGAAACAAAAAACCACCCGCTATGCGGGTGGAAGACAGAAGGTTATACCAGGACAAATCACCTTTCCGCTAGAATAGGGATTGTTCAAGCCCCACATTCAAAAAGCGGAAAGGTGATTTGATGACGAATACAACCAATAGTTTATCGCACACGAGGTGGATGTGCAAATATCACATCGTATTTACCCCGAAATACCGAAGGAAGGCCATTTATGGGCAATACCGGGAAAGCATCAAGGAGATCCTGAAGGATTTATGTCGCTACAAAGGGGTGGAGATCATCGAGGGACAGATGATGCCAGACCACGTACAAATGCTGGTGAGTATCCCACCGAAGATCAGCGTATCAAGTTTTATGGGGTACCTGAAAGGGAAGAGCGCGCTGCTGATCTTTGACAAGCATGCCAACCTGAAATACAAATATGGGAACCGGCACTTTTGGGCGGAAGGGTACTATGTCAGCACAGTGGGGTTGAATGAAGCTACGATCAAGAAGTATATCGAAGAACAGGAGACGCATGACATTGCGCTGGACAAGCTAACGACACGGGACAAAGAAGACCCCTTCAGGGGTAGCAAGTAATCGAGACGTCCCTTGAGGGACGGGCAAAAGAGGTCAGGGCAAGGGGGCTTGAACGAAGTGAAAGCCAGCGCCTTGAGACGCTGGCCGGTAACCGCGGCTTATAGCCGCAGAGCAAACCACCCGTTTGACGGGTGGTTTTGATTTTTTTCTGGCCGATCTCTCTTTATTTGGGTGTGGGCGGGACAGGACTCGAACCTGCGACCTCATCTGTGTAAAAGATGTGCTCTAACCAACTGAGCTACCCGCCCATGGGTGACGCGCCTAATTATAGCGCAAACGGATAAAATATCCAACCTTTTGATGGCAATTATGGCTGATCCGCCGCCGGGAGTATACACTCAATAATCAAATTGCTCTCCTGCAGGCGCATACTGCAGTACAGCGACCCGCGCGTGGTGGTAAAGGTACGCGTGAGGGGCAGATCCGACGGCAGTTGGGATTGGCTTTCGGTCACCCAAAAAGCCATCTCATCCATCAAAGCCGTATCCGGCGCGGGAGAGACCTGCGCAGAAGGCGATGATTCGGCGGTGACAGTGGCTGTTTCAGCAGAGGCTGTCTGCATGGTGTCGCTCTCAGGACGGATTGTGCCTTCCCACAGCCAGGGATAGCGCAGGGGCGTCTGCGCCAGCCAGATGATGTCATTCCGGATTTGATCCGGGAAGAACAGCGAGAATGGATCCACCAGGATACGCAGCGAACCCGGCAGGCTGCTTTCAGACCAGGCCAGATTTAATTGAACCTGAACCAGCCCTATGGTTTGTGTGCAATCTACCGAGAGGATCGTTTCAGTTGTCGCATCGGATTTGCTCTGCACTGTCTGGCACACATACCCCTCGCCGGACATATCGGACAGCAGACTGGTGAACTGTCCAAACTGGGGCAGGAAGGTGGCGGTGAGGGTGGGGCTCGGACCCGGCGTAACGGTGAGTGTTGGTGTGGATGTGGAGGTCGGTCTGGGGGTGCGGGTGATGGTAGCGGTGGATGTGGCTGTCTGCGTGGGAGTGGGATGCATCTGGTAGGCTCGAATGCTCAATACATTGGCAGCCACAAACACAACCACTGCCAGTATACCCAGACCGGCAGCCAGTCGATTCAAAAATTTTTGGGAGCGGTAGAACGGTGTCCCCATGCGCACCTGTGTCACTTACGTGCAAATCAGTCTCGCGAACAGAATTAGTTTATCATAACTCATCCTGCCGGATGGACAAAAGCCTGTCAGGCAATCAGGTGAATATGATAGACTATCAAAACAATATCACACAGGCATAGAGGGAGAGAAAATGCGCTTTGCACGGTATCAATATGGCAATGAACAACCGCGTTACGGTTGGGTTCTGAAAGACCAGATTGGCTTGCTGGAAGGCAAGCCGTTTGAGGAGTTTCGGCGGATGGAGATTGAGCGATCGCTTGACAGCGTGAAGCTATTGCCGCCCGTACTTCCCGGCAAGATTATTGGCGTGGGTCGAAATTACGCGGATCATGTCAGAGAGCTGAATCACTCCATGCCCGATATGCCCATGTTGTTTCTCAAGGCGCCATCGGCATTGATTGGTCCCGGAGATCTGATCGTGACGCCGCCGCAATCCAGCCAGGTGGAGCATGAAGCCGAGTTGGCTGTGGTGATCGGCAAAAAGGCACGCTGGGTGCAGCCTGAGCAGGCTCATCAGGTGATTTTAGGCTATACCATCGCCAATGACATGACGGCTCGCGATCTTCAGCGTAAAGACGGCCAGTGGACCCGCTCTAAAGCTTTTGATACATTTTGCCCGCTGGGCCCGTGGATTGAGACCGATTTTGATCCGGCCGACGCCATGATTACCTGCCACGTGAACAACGAGATGCGGCAGATGGCTTCGACGCGCGAGATGCTTTTTACCGTTCCCCAATTGGTTGCGTTCATCTCCAGCGTGATGACGCTTTTTCCCGGCGATGTGATCTTAACGGGAACACCGGCGGGGGTCGGACCGGTTTACCCGGGTGATACAATATCCATTAAGATCGAAGGAATCGGCGAACTGCGCAATCCGGTAGGAGCCGGTGGGTAGATTGGCAAATTCTGGTACGCTTCAGGATTTACAGCCCTGCTATGCGTGGTGTATAATTAATTCCGCTCAAAAAAGAACGAAACCTTCCATTCCAGGAGATAAGTATGTCTGGACATAATAAGTGGTCCACTATCAAACGAAAAAAAGGCGCTGAAGACGCCAAGAGAGGTCAGGTTTTCACCAGGCTGGCTCGTGAAATCGCACTGGTTGCCCGTGAAAGCGGCGGCGATCTGGAGACAAATGTTCGATTACGACTGGCTGTTGACCGCGCCCGTGCTCAAAACATGCCGAAAGACAGCATCGATCGAGCGATCAAACGTGGAACCGGCGAGGGCAAGGAAGGGATGATCATTGAAGAGGTCATGTACGAAGGATACGGCCCGAGCGGCGTGGCCATTATCATTCAGTGCGTGACTGAAAACCGCAACCGTACCGTGGCCGAGGTCAGACACCTGCTCACTCGAGCAGGCGGGGCTTTAGGCGAAACGGGTTCTGTGGCCTGGCAGTTCCGGCGCGTGGCGTATTTCTCCATTCCTGCCAAGGGGCACAAATTCGATGACATCTTCGAGCTGGCTGTTGAAGGTGGCGCGGATGATGTGACCGAAGATGACGGATATTTTGAAATTATCGCCCCGGTCGAAGCGTTTAAGGTATTGAGCGACCGGCTGCGCTTTGCGAACATCCAGGCTGAAGAGGCCGAGCTCAAGATGATCCCCAATCAGGAAATGGAACTGTCC
Organism: uncultured Anaerolineaceae bacterium; assembly: GCA_964532655.1. Lineage (GTDB taxonomy): Bacteria > Chloroflexota > Anaerolineae > Anaerolineales > Anaerolineaceae > JAJFTV01. The sequence goes on along the minus strand of CAZHMZ010000011.1, from coordinate 6,472 downwards.
AGCGATGCGACCGTGAAGGCCATGAAAGCCATCGAAGCGCTTGAAGAGCTGGATGATGTCCAGAATGTTTTCAGTAACCTGAAGATCTCTGACGAGGCGATTGCAATACTTGAAGCCGAATAACGACCCGGCTGTCATCCTTGGCATTGATCCCGGAACAGCTCTGACCGGTTATGGTTTTATCACCGAAGGGCCAACCGGCGAATTAACAGCGTTGGATTATGGCGTGATCAGCACGCCCGGCGGGATGCCACTTGAAAACCGGCTGCAAATCATTCATCGAGAATTAACAAGGCTTATTAAACTCCACCGGCCTGTATCTGGGGCGGTGGAGAAGCTTTTTTTCCAAAAGAATGTGAAAACTGCTCTGGCAGTAGGACATGCCCGTGGGGTGGTGCTGCTGGCGATGGCGGACTGCGATGTTCCCCTATCCAGTTATACGCCGAATGAGGTCAAACAGGCTGTCACCGGGTATGGAGCCGCCGATAAACATCAGGTTCAGGAGATGGTGAAATTGATGCTGGGTCTGGAAAAAGTACCCAAACCGGATGATGCTGCCGATGCGCTGGCAGTGGCTATCTGTCATTTTCACAGCCGCCGGTTTGAAAACCTGGGTCTCGAGGAAGAAGCATGATCATCACCAGTCCGTCCAACCCGCGCATCAAATCCATCCGCAAACTGGCTGACCGAAAATTTCGCGAAGAGCAGGGTGAATATTACATTGAGGGCCTGCGAATTGTGGGCGAGGCATTTGAACATCACGCCGATCTGGTGACGCTGCTATATTCGCCCGAACTACTCACCAGCGAATTCGGACAGCGCCTGGTTGAGCAGGCCGTCTCTCAGGATATTGAGGTACTTGCCTTAGGCGCCGATGCTTTCACCCGGCTTTCGTTGAAAGAAGGTCCGCAGGGAATCGCGGCGGTAGGCCGGCAGGTATTCACACGTTTGGAAGACCTTTCGCCCGTTGAAGGTGAGGTATGGATCGCCCTCGATAGCGTTCAGGATCCCGGCAATCTGGGCACCATTTTACGCACCGGAGATGCCACCGGATGCACAGGGGTTATTCTGCTGGATCACAGCACCGATCCGTATGATCCTACCGCGCTTCGAGCCAGTATGGGAGCAGTGTACGGCCTCAAACTGGTAAAGGCGCGTCTGGCCGAGTTTGCCGCATGGAAGGACCGCCAGCATATCCTCACCATTGGCACCTCAGATAAAGCCCCGGTGTATTACCGGGATTTTCATTATCGGCTGCCCATGGTATTGTTAATGGGGAGCGAGAAGATGGGCCTGACGCTTGATCACCTGCGTCTATGTGACGAGGTGGTCAGCATGCCCATGCTGGGTACCGGTGACTCGCTCAACCTGGCAGTGGCGACCGGTGTGGTTTTGTATGAAATTGTGCATCAAACACGGATGAATTTGAAATAACGAGGGCGGCATGATTGCGAATATCTCCGGCAGCATTTTATCAACCAGTGATGACAGCATTGTGGTTCAGGTGGGCGGGATCGGTATTCAGGTGTTTGTGCCCAAATTCCTGGCCAACGGGGCTGTGATCGGTGAACCGATCCACCTGCATACCACTTTGATTGTCCGCGAGGATTCGCTCACGCTGTACGGATTTGAGAATGCCGAACAAAAGGAATTTTTCCTGCTGTTCCTGGGCGCCAATGGGGTTGGCCCTCGCACCGCGCTTTCTGCTGTATCCACGCTCTCGCCGGATGTGATCCGTCGGGCGGTATGGGATGAGCAGGCCGATGTGTTCGCGCGCGTGCCCGGTGTGGGAAAAAAAGGCGCGCAGAAGATTCTGCTGCACCTGCAGGGTAAGGTGGGGCGGGCTGCCGGCGTGGCGGGTACGGAATCGCATCGCTCCGATATCGACGTGGAGATTTTAGATGCGCTGACCGGTTTGGGTTACAGCGTAATCGAGGCACAATCCGCATTGCAATGGATCCCCAAGGATGCCCCTGAAGATCTGGAAGAACGCCTGCGAATTGCTTTGGGATATTTTGCCCGTTAGATTTCCAGCAAAGAAAATTTCTGGTTTTTTTACCGATCTGGCAATAGATTCGAATAAAAACCCATTGGTCCTTTTCAAACCGGAAGGATGTTGATCCATAGTATAGATGGACTGGATGGGGCAAAACGCTGGGATGAAGTACTACGTGCTCTTAAAATAGGGATCCATCAGATATTCGTGCATATCTTCCAGCCGGATCGATTTTTCCTCCCCCGGAATAAATAAGGTTTCATCACGCAAACAGAAATATAACTGGTTCCATCGTTCCATGGCGTTTTCCCAGCGCGGCAGTTCGTATTCATCATGATCTTTCTTTTTCTGCTTGTAGCCAGCCAGAGAACGATCATAACGCCGTTTGATGAAGACACCGGCAATGATCAATACCACCAACCCAACAAACAAGACGAGCAACCCCGCGGCTACGATGAATACCCACGCGGGTTGGCCGGAAATTTGTGGAATATCTTGCTCACCTTCAGCCAGGACACCTCCTACGATCAGTAACGGGGTGATCAGGACAGGGCACATGCCGGAAAGTACAAGAAGGACAAGTCCGATCCCAACACCATACCAGATACCCGGATGGATCGGGTTGGCGGGTTTTTCAGGGGGCTCCAGTTTGAGGCCTAGTGTCGTATGAGCCTCATGCTTTACCTGTGAACTTGTGTCAAATTCGCCTTCAATCCGAGTGCTGGTTTCATACCACTCTTTGGTATTCAAACCATATACACTGCTTACTTTTTGAACCTGGTTACTTTGTTTGCATTGTGGACAAGTAGGAATTGGGGATGTGTACATATTCTCCTCCTTCACCACACATCAAGCCACTTATCAGACCACGGAATAGGACTCACTTTCTCGTTCACCGGCAGCAGATTTCATTAACCGGGCCTCTTCTTCCTCGGCAACCCGGATGCCTTCCTTTTCATCCACATTGGTCAACAGCAGCGCCCCTGCGGCAAAGAAGATGATCAGTGAAACGATGCTGAGGCGGCTGCCGCCCATAATTTTGGAAACCACACCAAATACAAGCGGCCCAACGGTGCCGGCGATTTTCTCGCTGACGCTGAAAAAGCCGTAAAATTCGGCCGATTTGCTCTTGGGGATCATGCGTCCGCATAACGAACGGCTGAGCGCCTGGCTGCCGCCCTGAACGGTTGCCACCAGGAACCCCAACGCCCAGAAATGCCAGGGTACCTGCAGGAAGTATCCCAGGATGGCGATGATCGTATAGATCCCCAGGCTGAGCAGAATGGCGGGTTTGGTACCTATCTTTTTTGCCAGCCAGCCGAACAGAAAAGCGAAAGGCACGGCGACGAATTGAACCATGAGCAGGGTGCCCACCGTGGTGGTCATGCCAAATCCCAGCTCGGTGCCATAGATGGTCGCCATCACGATGATGGTGCCGATGCCGTTGTTATACAACCAGAAAGCGACGATAAACTTGAGCAACTGGCGGTAGGTGCGAATCTCTTTGAACGTTTGGGCGAGACGCCCCATACTGGCAGACCAGGGGTTCTTGCCGGCTTCTTCGGCGTGGATACGCCGAGGGGGTTCTTTCACGGTGCGCCAGAGCGGAATGGTGAATACCAGCCACCAGATTGCCACGCTCAGGAAAGCCAAACGGGTCATCAGACCGGTCAAATTTTCAGGCGCCAGTAAAATACCGGCCATGTTGATGGCCAGCAGCAGGCCACCGCCCAGATATCCGGTGGCATAACCGCGCGACGAAACCTGGTCGATATCTTCCGGTTTGGCGATGTGAGGCAGGAAGGAGTCGTAGAAGACGATGGAGCCGGAAAAACCGATATTCCCGATAATATACAGAACGGAAGCCATCAGCCAGTCACCGGTGCTGACAAAAAACAGCAGCGCAGTACCGGTGACGCCCATCAGAACAAAGGTGGTGAAGAAGCGTTTTTTGGCGCCGGTGAAATCCGCCATGGCCCCCAGCACCGGTCCCATCAGAGCTACCAATATGAGTGCGATGGTGGTGGTGAAGGCCCAATTGGCAGTGGCATCGGCTGGGGTCAGGTTGGCTGAAGCCACACTGGAGTAATACACCGGCAGTACAGCCGCCATGATAGTGGTGGCGAAAGCGGAATTGGCCCAGTCGTACATAGCCCAGGCGCGAATGCCTTTCTTATATGCTTTTTCTTCCATGGGAAGCTCCTGAAGGGTACAGGTGATATTGGGGTGTGAATAAACTGATTATACAGGAAAAAGGTCTGTCAAAACGGACACCATATTATCAGGTATGTCATAATTGATACAGGGAGTGCGTCGAGAAATCAGTACCTGGAGCGTATAAAACGATTCAAGGAGCATCACTCCTGCTACATTTGGCTGATAGTCCAATGAGGTGATCATTCATGACGGATGATAACAAACTCACTCTAGTACAAACGGATCGTGAAATGAGAAGGAAAAACCTTCTTTCGGTTACCGGATTGTTCCTGAAACTGGGCATGATCAGTTTTGGCGGCCCTGCTGCACATACCGCGCTGATGGAACAGGAAGTGGTGCAGAAGAGAAAGTGGATCACCCGAGAGATGTTCCTTGACATTCTGGCAGCCACAAACCTGGTACCTGGCCCTAACTCAACAGAGATGGCAATCCATATCGGTTATTTACGAGCCGGTTGGGCGGGTCTGGTAGCTGCTGGTATGGCGTTTATTCTGCCAGCCTTTTTTGTCAGCCTTGCTCTCAGCTTTATATACACCAGGTACGGTTCTCTGCCGGAGGGACAGGCTCTTTTTTACGGGATTAATCCGGTTATCATCGCGATCATACTATCTGCAACGTACCGCCTGGGAAAATCAGCCATACGGGGAAAGTTACAGATGGTACTGGGTGCGGCAGCCTTTGTGGCAGTGATGTTAGGTGTGAATGAAATTCTCGTTCTCCTTGCAGCCGGCCTGATTGGGATTCTCGTGTACAAAGCACCAAAATGGTTGAAGAGCGGGAACCTCCTCTGGAACATTGCCCCATTTCTGCCATTCGCCGTTCATTTGTTTCAAACTTGGTTTGAAAACCCGCCGAAATTGGTGCAACTGACTCTGTTTTTTCTGAAGGTTGGATCCCTTTTGTTCGGCTCAGGCATGGTGCTGTTCGCCTTCATCCAACAGGATGTAGTAGAACGGTTTGGTTGGCTTTCGCAGAGCCAGTTAATCGATGCCATCGCAGTCGGCCAGATGACCCCGGGGCCGGTACTGTCATCGGCTACTTTCATTGGGTATCTGGTAGCAGACTGGAAGGGCGCAGTTCTGGCAACCACGGCAGTCTTCCTGCCCTCGTTTGTGATTGTTGCCCTGATGGGTCCGTTCATGCCACTGCTTCGGCGTTCTGCTGCTGTGCAGGCGTTTTTAAAAGGGGTAAACGCGGCCGTGGTGGCATTGATGCTGACGGTCGGTGTTTCCCTTTTTCAGGCGGCTGTGACTGATTTATGGACCTTTCTTATTTTAATTGCCGGGCTGGTACTGGTTTTCCGATTGAAGCTTGACAGTACCTGGCTGATAGCAGGCGGAGCTGTGGTTGGAATCGTGCATTATTTTTTAATTTAGACTGCCCGGCGAAGTAAGTTGCGATGCGACACGCGGCTTCATGCGATCTGCGTAGAAGCTGATTTATAATCATCCCTATCACAGGAATTGATCTGATGACAGGAAACCAGAAAACCGCATCCGTTGCAGTGATTGGCGCCGGGCCGGCAGGTATGGCAGCCGCCCTTGAAGCATCCCGGCGAGGGGGTGAGGTGATCCTACTGGACGGCAACGCGATCACCGGCCGCAAGTTACGCGTCACAGGCGGAGGGCGCGGTAATCTGACCAATCTGCATGCTGCGCCTGAAAAATACTTCACGCACGGCAATATGGCGATGATCCAGCCTGTGTTTCAACAGGTAAGCCCATATGATTTGATCCGCTATTTTCACGAGCTGGGTATTCTCACCTGGCACACGGACGACGGCTGGGTGTACCCGGTTTCCAATTCGGCAGTGAATGTATCCGTAATTCTGGAAGCTCGACTGCGGGAAGCAGGCGTACAGATCAGGCTGGGGACTCTGGTACAGGATATCATCCCCGAATCGGGCGCGATACGGCTCGTCACGAATTCAGATGAAGAGATACGCTGCCAGAGCCTGATTGTTGCCTGCGGCGGAAAGGCTTACCCGGATCTGGGTTCCACCGGCAGCCTGTTTGAGGTTTTACATCGGCTTGGTCACCGGATCATCCCGTTCACACCGGCACTGGCACCCATCGAAACCGATTCCAAAGCGGTTCAAAAGCTGCAGGGTATACGCCTGGATGCCGGTATCACGTTGCTGTGCAAGGATACGGTCATCGCTGAAACTTCCGGCAACATCATCTTCACCCAATGGGGTATCAACGGCCCGGGAGTGATGGATTTGAGTCATCACGTGCAGGAATACCCGGACGAAGCTCT
>CAZHMZ010000010.1:27222-45166 GCA_964532655.1 uncultured Anaerolineaceae bacterium | reverse complement strand
TTCTTCTACGGCGATGGCCGTAGAGGGTCCGCCAATGCCGGTGGAAGTGACGGATACTTTCTCGCCCAGCAGGGTACCGGTATAGGTTTTGTATTCGCGTTTGTTCGCAATCAGGCGTGGGTTCTCAAAGTGGCTGGCGATCAGTTCGCAGCGGCCCGGGTCGCCGGGCAGTAAAACATACCGGCCCACATCACCGGGTTCCATATCAATATGGTGCATCTTCTGGATGTTATGCATTCTTTCCGATTCAATCATAGTTCTTCATCCTTTCTGTTTCAATCCGGTAAACTCTGTACGCTACGGATTCTACTCAATATTGGCCTCTTCTGGCACATCTGCCCCCGCGGAGGCTGCTTCTTCTTTATAAATCGACTGCCCAATCCTGTCTTCAAACAGAATTGGGCAGTGTGAAAGACAGGTTTCTGATGGAACGGTCAGCCAGCGCTTACTTGCGGTCCTTTTCGATCAGGATTTTAACGGCTTCGATGCCGGTCCGGATCAGGCTGGTCAGTTCATCAGCGGCTTTGCGGCGGTTTTCATCCGGATCATCGTGCTTGTAGACCATCATCACGCCACCGGCGCGCGCCTTCAAAATGCTGGAAACCACAAACAAGGTGGATGCTTCCATCTCGGAGCACAGGCAGCCTCCCGCGATCCAGGCTTTCCAACGGTCCAGCAAACGGTTGGCGACCGGCATGCGTTCGGGTTGGTGCTGGCCGTAGAACGAGTCCTTGGATTGGCCAATCCCCTCGTAGTGGGTATAGCCCAACCGGTCGGCGGCCTCGCGCAGCGCGTTCACCACATCGATGTTTGCCACGGCCGGGAATTCCGGCGGCATATAATGCAGTGTGGTACCTTCATCGCGGATGGCGCCGGTCAGAATGGCCAGGTCGGCGGTGCGCAGGAACGGCTGCATCCCGCCCGAAGTGCCCAAACGAATGAAGGTATCCGCGCCGAGCATGCGCAGTTCTTCCACAGCGATGGCAGTCGAAGGACCGCCGATACCGGTAGAGGTGACGGATACCTTCTCGCCGAGCAGGGTGCCGGTATAGGTTTTGTACTCGCGCTTATACGCGATGATCTGCGGGTTGTCAAAAAAGCTGGCGATTTTTTCGCAGCGTCCGGGGTCTCCCGGCAGGAACACATAACGGCCCACATCCCCCATCTTCATATCAATGTGATGCATGATTTCAGGATCGAGTGCCATAATAATTTCCTTTTTAAATCAAGCTTTCAGTACGGTGCGCAGGGCAACGAGCATAAAGGCGATAAAGCCAATACCCGCAAACGCGAAGATGCCGATGGATAGGGCGGGGCCTAAATTGAAGGTTTTGCTCCAATCCAGGCTTTTATCCACGAATATCCAGTACAGCATGACAGCGCCGGCGATGACACCTGCCGACATGACGACGTAATCCTTGACGTTCATACTCACCTGGCGGAAGCTGGTTTTTGCGCCTTTGGAGCCAAACGCGCGCGATTCAAGCGAGATGGAAAGCTGCTGCACGCGCTCAATGGCGCCTACAAAGACCGGCACCATGCTGGGCAAAACAGCGCTGAAACCGGTTCCCTTCATGCCGCGTGATTTCTGCGCGTTGAGCACCACGTTAAACTCGCTTTGCAGGATGGGGATGAGTTGCAGGGTCATGGTGAGAATGAAGTTGAGCAGGTAAGGCATACCAATTTTTTGCAGCGAGGTGAAGATATCACTGGGGTGCGAGGTCATGATGAAAAGCAGCGCGAAGGTGGTCATCGACATGATGCGCAGCATCATGGTAATGCCGGAATAGATGCCTTCCTGCCAGATGGTTACCGGCCCCAGTGGTACGATGGGAGTCCAGGGTTTTGGGAAGGCTGGGGCGATGCTCTGGAAGACAATCAACGTGAGGGAAATGGGGAAGAGGATACCCACAACGCGCAGGTAAGGCTTGGTGATGCCAGCCAGCACGGCCAATACCACACCAATGACAAAGATACTGCCCAATATGGCTGGGTTGCGGGTGGCGAATGAAATCAGCAATACCGCGCCAGCCCAGATCAATTTGGGGATGGGGTTGATGCGGTGCAGGAAGGAATCACCTGCAACCATGGTGATGGGAATTGCTACGCCTTGCATTATTCACCTCCTTTGGCTTTGGTGGCTGCCAGGGTGTAATCCACCATTTCATCAACACTCAGTTTAATATCATGCACATTGTTTTTGTCTTTGCGCACGCGCGCTGACAGGTCAGTGATCTGCGGAGGTGTCAGATGCGTGCTATGCATGAGCTCATAGTTTGAGAATACTTCGCGCGGGCTGGCATCGGCAATTAACTCGGAATTGCGCATGACCAGCATGCGATCAACCACTTCAGCCAGCAGAATCATATCGTGCGCCACACAGATCACGGTGGCGCCGGTATCACGCAGCCGCTCTATGAGTTTATAGACTGTGCGGGTGGTAATGTTATCCTGACCGGTGGTTGGCTCATCTAAAATGAACACAGCCGGTTGCATGGTGAAGATGGAAGCCATGCCCACCAATTTGCGCAGCGGGAAGCCGATGCGGTAGGGGTGCAGATCGCGGTAGGGCTCAAGCTTGAAGAACTCGATGGCGTGTTCGCGCCGTTCAGCAATCTCTTCTTCACTCAGCCCCAGGTTGCGCGGGCCAAATTCCAGCTCGGCGGCTACGGTGCGGGCAAACAGTTGGTGGTTCGGGTTCTGATACACATAACCCACATCAGCGGCCACTTCCTGTACACGGAGCGGGAGGGTGTCTTTTCCCTTCACGTACACTTTGCCCTGGGTGGGTTTGAGCAGACCGTTGAAGTGCTTTACCAAAGTGGTCTTGCCGGAACCGTTCTGGCCGATAACCCCGATGATTTCCTGGGGCTTAATATCAATATTGATGTTGCGGATGGCTGTTACCTGATTGATCTTGTAGGTGTACCACAGGTTTTCACAGCGGATTAAGGAATCTGTCATGTCAGCCTCTCTATTTGAACAGTTCTTTGAACGCTGCTTCAGCCTGATCCACCGTCACAGGATAGACACCGTTGAGTTGGATGACGCCCGCCTTTTCAAGCTGATAGGCATATTCGGTGACCTGGGGCGTGCGTAAACCGAGTTCCTTGATCTTCTCAACGTTGCTGAACACTTCCTGGGGTGTACCGTTCAGAATGATCTCACCCTCGTGCATGACGATGACGCGATCCGCATAAGCGGCCATTACCTCTACCTCATGTTCCGCCATGATGACGGTCATGCCGCGTTCTTTGTTCAACTGGGCGGCCACGGCGAAAACCTCTTCCTTGCCGATGGGATCTACATTGGAGGTGGGTTCGTCCATGACTAAAATCTTTGGGTGCATGGCCAGAGCTGAGGCGATGGAAAGACGCTGCTGCTGCCCGCCCGAGAGGCCGAAGGGTGAACGCTCTTCCAGCCCACTCAGGCCAACGGTTGCCAGCGATTCTTTGATGCGGGTGATCATTTCTTCATAGGGGATGCCCAGGTTTTCCATGCCCAGTGCGATCTCCTCGGCCACCGACATCTGGCTGAGCTGGAATTCGGGGTTATCGAATACCATACCCACCATCTTGGCCATTTCTCGCACGGGCGTATCGTAGGTGTCATTGCCGTAAACAACCACTTCCCCTTCGTAATCGCCGGACACCATGTTTGGGATAACGCCGTTGATGCACAACTGCAACGAGGTTTTCCCCGCGCCGTTCAGCCCTAAAAGGGCCACATATTCCCCTGCATAGATTGTGAGGTTGATGTCCTTTAACGCGGGTGGGTTGCCCTCACCGGCGTAGGTATAACTCACGTTCTTGAACTCAATAACAGGTTGTTTCTCATCCATTGCTTATCCTCAAAGCATGGCGAGAGCCAACAAAATAAGCTCTCGCCATGGGTTTACTTTGTGGCGGTTAGGCTGTCAGGAAGTATTAAAAGTACATCCTGCCAGTTAGCAACCAAAGAATTATTCTTCCTCTTCGTCTTTGAATTTGGCCATGATGACAGCAACACCACCCAGAATAACGAAGACAGAGAGAACATAAACTGTTCCCAGCAGGATCGCGAAGGCATCGCTGGAAACATAGTCAAGGTCAGCAATACTCTGGGAAATGCTGGGGAGCAAAGCAAGCATCACGCCCAGGCCGACGATACCGGCGCCAAGACCTTCTTTTGCACCAACGGTTACGGGTTTTTTCGCCATTTTCAGTTCTCCTATTCGGTTATTTGCGCTGTAATTAGACGAGGAAAGTGGCAATGATCACGATCACCACGCCGACCAGCACACCCACCAGCGGGATGATGATCTTGCTGAGGCCCTGAGCCTGAGGGAGCTTGAGGTTTTCAGTCAGGTTCTTGGGTAGCGCTTCAATGATCGCCAGGGCAACATAACCAGCAATGATTTTGTCAGCCAGAGAAACGATGATATTCGATTTGAACACGGATTCGATCAGGCGATCGCCCATGCTCACAAAAGCCGCAGTCATCAAATCAGCGAAGGCACCGGTAGCGCCGCCAAAGATGAACACATAGATCGGAACCGCGACGATGGTGACAAACAAGGCAACCAGCATGTTGACAAGGAAGAAGCTCCACTGCTTCTTCATCCAACCCCACTGGTGGGTATAACCCCAAACCAGGGCGCCGATGACGTTACACGCTGCGAAGGGCAGACCAACAGGACCGCTGATGAATGAGCTGACGATATTGGTAATGGCGCCAACCAGTGCACCCCACCAGGGGCCTAACACAATAGCGACCACGGCAGTACCAATCATGTCCAGGAAGATGGGCAGTTTGAGGGCGGTATTGATGTAACCACCAACAATGTTGAGGGCTGCCGCGACAGGGACAAGTGCGACCACGTAGGTCAGCGGAATTCTCTTGGCTCGTTTCTTGGCAACGACTTTTGCTTCAGATGCCATATTCATTCTCCTTGTTTTATAAATTTGAAAAAAGATCAATGAAATCTGCCAACTCACTTGCCGTTTGTGTCTATCTCTTTCTTCCCGCCTCCTTCCCGGTACATCCAATCCTGCTACCATTTATAAGTAATAACACCCCGTACAGTACAGGGGTTACTTCCAATTTTGGCATTTGCCCGGTGGAGAGATTGTCCCGGGCTATAAAAACAAACCCGATAAAAGGGTTTGTTCAGGAAAATTATTGTATAGAAGAAAAGACGAATTTACTAAGGCCCCCATGCCTGACCACGGGAGACTCTTGTCGAAAACAAACAACGAGTTACGATCTGCAATCAAAACCATTAATACTTCCAGCCCGTAAGATGTTAACGTAGATTTTATCATATATTGTATGACAATGGCAATGAACTGGCGCAGTTATAACTTTCGGTCGTGTTGATTCGGGCCACCTGGTTAAGCATAGAATAAGAAATTGATGTATTTCGCCGGAATAGGCGTGAATTATGCACTGTACAGAATGGGAATTATGCCATGGTGAGCCTTTCCCCGGCCACCTTTTTTTTGATGTTTGGAGGAACACAGCATGGCGAACGAGAAAAATACATTTCAACAAGCGGTGGATCTGGCGTTAAGAGGCAACTGGCCTGAAGCTCGCCGGCTCTTGCAGCGCATTGTTGAGCAAAAAAATGACGACGATCAGGTATGGTTATGGCTGGCCGACAGCTATACCGCCGATGAAGCCAGACTGGCGATTTTGCAGTACGGTTTACGCCGGCACCCTGACAGTGACCATTTGATGCAGGCCCTGGAACTGCAACTGGAAAAAATGAACAATGCCGCGGCGGCCGAGACCGCCCGGGCTGCACAGCACACGGATGAACCGGAATTCACCGGTTCAGAGGTTGAGGATTCTCCGGAAACAGAAGTGACATCCGCAGAAGCGGAGCCTGTTGAAAACGACGAAGAACAGTCTCCGCAGGAGATCGAAGCGCTTCAAATGGCGGAGACTGCCGAGGAACAGCAGGCCGAGCAGCGCTGGGATGTGGATGAAGAAATCCACCCGGAAGGCGAGCCCGAGGCTGAATCTGAGAATCCTCCCGATAACCTGACCGGAGAAACCCGGTCGGAAGAAGTACCGTCGCCTCTCACAGCCCCGGAAACCCTGCAGACATCCATCCCTGCAGGCAGCGCAAATGCCAGGCCGTTGCGGCTGGTGATCATCACCGCCGCCGTGATTGTTTTGATTATCGTGCTGGCATATGTGGTCACCAAGTTATGGTGACACCAGAATCTGGTGACACCAGGATCTGGTCAAGTCACGATCGGGTGATGTAGCCGGAATAACAGAATAGGAGCCCGAATGTACATCGATATCCCTCTTGAAGAACTGAAGGTCTATCTGCCAGAGCGGCCTGAACCACCGGATTTTGACGCTTTCTGGCAGAGTACCCTGCAGGAAGCCCGACGTTTTCCGTTGGATGCCGTATTTCAACCGGTCGATTATGGTCTGGCGCTGCATGAAACCTTTGATGTTACGTTCAACGGGTACAGCGGACAGCCGATCAGGGGCTGGCTGATACTGCCGCGTCAGCGCAACGGAAAACTCGCCTGCGTGGTGCAGTATATCGGTTACGGGGGAGGCAGAGGGTTCCCGGTGGACTGGCTGTTGTGGAGCAGCGCGGGATACGCCTCATTTGTGATGGATACACGCGGTCAGGGCAGTGAATGGCTGCACGGGGATACCCCCGATGTGGAACCGGTCGGGTTCTCACCGCAATTTCCGGGTTTTATGACGCGCGGGGTATTCCACCCCGAAACGTATTACTACCGCCGATTGTATACAGACGCAGTCCGGGCAATTGAGGCAGCCTGCAGTCACCCCGCTGTGGACGCGGAGCGCATTGCGGTGAACGGCCGCAGCCAGGGAGGCGCTCTAGCCCTGATTGTGAGCGGACTGGCGCCTGAGGTAAAGGCTGTCATGCCGGAGGTGCCGTATCTGTGCAATATCCGGCACGCCACGGAGATCACCGATGAAATGCCGTATCAGGAGATCCCACGCTTTTTACGCATGCACCGTGACCAGGTGGAAACCGTTTTTCACACCCTTTCCTATTTTGACGGGATGAACTTTGCCGTACGGGCTAAAGCTCCGGCGCTGTTTTCGATGGGCTTGATGGACGCCACCTGTCCGCCATCCACCGTGATGGCTGCTTACAACCATTACGCCGGTCCCAAAGATATCCGTATTTACCCCTACAATCACCACGAGGGTGGAGGATCTCATCAGGATCTCGAGAATATCCGTTTTCTGCAAATGCTGTGGCATCAGAATTGATTGAACCGGTGATGAAAGACCTGCCTGCCGATTATCCGGAGCGAGTTTACGCCGGCGTTTTGGGCAAGATGGTGGGGGTTTATCTGGGTCGCCCAGTGGAAGGCTGGACGTACGAACGCATCATGGCCGAGGTGGGCGAGGTCGATGGGTATATCAACCACCTCGTATCGGGCAATCCGCCGCTGGTAGTGACGGATGATGACCTGGCGGGCACTTTTGTCTTTCTGCGGGCGCTGCGCGAACATGGCTATGACCCGCATCTTACCCCCGCGCAGATTGGCGATACCTGGTTGAACCAGTTAATCAAACAGAAGACCATCCTGTGGTGGGGTGGTCTGGGTTGCTCCACCGAACACACCGCTTATCTGCGGTTGAACGATGGCATCAAAGCGCCAAACAGTGGCTCGGCTGCCCTGAACGGCAAGATCATCTCTGAGCAAATCGGGGCGCAAATTTTTATCGATGGATGGGCCATGCTGTGGCCAGGTGACCCGGAACGCGCCGTGGATTGGGCCGGCCGGGCGGCGAGTGTGAGCCATGACGGCGAAGCGGTGTACGGCGCTCAGATGCTGGCAGCCATGGAAGCCCAGGCTTTTGTGGAGCAGGATATTGACGAGTTAATTGAAACCGGTCTAGCCCTGATCCCCCATGATTCCATCCTGTACCGCATGATCCAGGATGTACGCGGCTGGCACGCCGGTGAGCCGGACTGGCATCGCACCCGTGCAAAGATCGCGCAGGTGTACGGGTACGACCGTTATAAGGGCGTCTGCCACATGATCCCAAACCATGCCGTCATTCTGTTAGGTTTGCTGTACGGGCAGGGCGATTTTCACCGCTCAATGCGGGTGGTAAATACCGCCGGCTGGGATACCGACTGTAACGCCGGCAATCTGGGCTGCCTGCTGGGCATCCACGGCGGGCTGAATACCTTTACCGGCGGGCCTGACTGGTTGGGGCCGCTGGCTGACCGACTGTTTCTCGTTTCGGCGGAAGGCGGTGAAGTGGTCACAGACGCTCTGCGCTGCGCCGGTGAGGTGGTCAACACATCCCGGGCTGTGCGCGGTCTGCCGCCCTGGCAGCCGAAAGCCGGAGCCCGCTTTCACTTTGAAGCGCCCGGCTCGGTGCAGGGTTTCAGAGCAGTGACACCCACCGACGGATCCGCCCACCTTCAAAATGTGCAGGGGCACAGCCGCCTCGGCGTGCGTTCCCTGTCGATACGCTGGAAAGGCAGCCATGCAACGTTGCTGACGCCAGTCTTTATCCTGCCGGAAGAACGCGAGATATCCTGGTACGCGTTCCTGGCTTCACCAGGCTTGTACAGCGGACAGACCCTACGCGCCGGTATTTCGACAGAACAGGCCTGCCGGGTACGGCTGGCAGTCCGTTTCTACAACGGCCAGGATCAACTCGAAGAAATGTCGGGTCCGTTGTGCGAACTGGAAGCCGGCACATACCAAACCCTTGCCTGGCAGATACCGGATACGCACGGCTTGCCGCTGGCATCGACCGGCATCCTTTTGGATTCTGACGAAGAAGTTGACGGAACTATTTACCTCGACTGGATGGACTGGACCGGCGAACCGGATGTGCAGCTGGGCATCCCGGCTGGCGCCAACCCTACCGCCGGTCAGCAGGCCATGTGGCGGCGCGCCTGGGTGAACGGCGTGAGCGACTGGAACACCTTCTTCCCGGAGGCCTACCGGCTCTCACAGAACCAGGGCAGGGGCCTGCTGATGCAGGGCTCACGCGTCTGGCGGAATTACCGGGTCAGCGCAATCATTCGTTCCGCACTGATGAAAACCGGCGGTGTGGCGGTACGGGTACAGGGCATGCGCCGGTATTACGCTCTGCTGCTAACCGAACACCGTTCTGCCCGGCTGGTGAAGGTAAGGGATGAAGAACAGGTGCTGGCTGAAATTCCGTTTGACTGGCAAGCCGAGACGGATTATGAAATCTCCCTGCAGGCACAGGGCAATCGGCTGACGGGCTGGATCGACGGTAAGAAAGTGTTCGATTTTGTGGATCCGCAGGATGAGTTGGAATGCGGTGGAGCCGCGCTGGTCATCGAAGAGGGGCACCTGGCCTGCGAAGAAGTAACAATCGAACCAATATAATGTAAGTAGCGCCCCCCATGAGGGGTGCACAGAATGATTCCTTACGAATACCTTACAAAACGACAGGGCGCTTGACTTGTTGGTAAGAAGAAGGTATATTAGGCGTGAGAAAGCAGTAGCACCTTAAATTAGTTTCATCTATACCGATAAAGGCAAACCCGGTGAAAACCGGCGACGCAAAGCCATGGATCTAAGGTTGTTCTCCCTCCTGGAAGAGCAGCGATGACAGCCAGGCCGCCGAAGATGGATGTTTTGTTTTAACCCCCAAACACCATCCGAAAGCAATGACCCTGAGATAACCTTGCGGGGTTTTCTTTGGGAAAGGCGTACCGCCGTGCAAGCCGGGACCTGATGGAGTACATCTTGTCCCGAAACAATGTTCGTACAGTATCAGTCTTTTTAGTGGCAGCATTTTTACTGGCTCTTAATGTTAAACCTGCTGCTGCAAGTTACAACCAGCCCATTTCTCCTTCCGACCATGGAAATGGAGGAACTTGGGCAAATTTCATCAATCGCAGTGATTACACTCCGGCTCAAAGAGTTCAACCGCTGGATTTAAACATTGCCGAACCCACCGCCGATCAGATGGCTGATCTGGCAGCCGCTGAATTGATGCAGTTTGCATCCGAACTGAGCAGCGGGTATGCTACCCAGGTTACCGGTGTATTTGTGGATGATGTGCTGGCCTATCCGGTGGTGCAGCAGCCTTCCGGTTCAGCCGGTTTTGTTTCAACCGAAGGCAACGTGGTGACGCAGTTTTCCACCGCCTCGCAGTTTGGCACCGTGGGTATTCTGGCGCATAACTTCCTGGCCGGTGTTTCCTTCTTCAATCTGTCTGTAGATCAGGATGTGTACGTGGTCTACGGTGACGGCTCCACCGATCATTTTGTGATCAGCGGTATCCGTCGGTTTCAGGCCTTACAGCCTAATTCGGTTTACTCCGATTTTCTTGATCTGGATACCAATGTCAGTTACTCGTCCACGGATGTATTTTATGAGGTGTATTCAAACAGCGGCATGCTGGTGTTTCAAACCTGCATCGCAAACGAAGGTAGCAGCAGTTGGGGGCGCCTGTTCGTGATCGCTGAAAAGGTCTCGTAATCTCCGAGGCTTGTTGCCTCTTCTCCTTTTATCCCGCTGCCGGCCCACCTTCATTTCAATAATTGGTCCGGCAGCATGTTTTAACTACAATCTCCCTCGCACACGACCTGCCGGTATCTGCGAGGGAGATTGGCTTGTAAATCTTTATGGCCTGTTTGTAAACTCCTATATAATCATTGAAGCAACCTGTACAGTTTCTCATACAACAGGAGAGGTGCAGCTATGAAATTCGGTTTCGTTGATACCACATTCCGGGGTGCGCGTGCAGCGTCGGAGATCGCCGCACAGGCCGAACAGGCCGGCTGGGACGGTTTTTTCGTGGGCGAGGCGGTATGGCATACCGACCCCTGGGTTTCCCTCACCGCTGCCGCCATGTGTACCAGCCGTATCCGCCTGGGCACGCTGGTTGCCCAGATGCCGCGCTACACGCCCTGGAAGCTGGCCAGCGAAACCGCCTCCCTGGATAACTTGTCCAACGGGCGCGTGATCCTGGGCGTGGGGCCGGGCGTCTACTACTACGGCTACGGCTCTTTCAAAGATGAAATCACGGACAAGAAGATCCGGGGTGAGTTAATGGATGAGGGCGTGGACGTGCTGACCCTGCTGCACCTGGGGAAACCGTTTCAGTACGAGGGGGTACATTACCATGTGGATCAGACCGGGATGCAAGAGCAGTATACTCCCGCCCGGCCTGTACAGCAGCCGCGTGTCCCCATCTGGATGGTGGGCGTCTGGCCGCGCATGAAGTCCATGCGCCGCGTGTTGAAATGCGATGGGCTGTTGCCGAACAAAATGGATCCGGATGGCAAGCTGGTGGAGGTGCAGCCCGAAGACCTGCGCCAGATGAAAGCATACATTCAGGCTAACCGCGTCCTGGACACCCCCTTCGACCTGATCGCCGAGGGGCAAACGCACGGGCTAACCGAAAACGAGATCGCCGCAAAGCTGCGGCCGTGGATGGAAGCCGGCGCCACCTGGTGGATCGAAACGCCGTACGGGCTTTCTGTGGAACAGGTCATAAACCGCCTGCGCCAGGGTCCGCCACGACTAGAGTAATGAAGCTGCTTCTTCTACCCGTTTATCGTCACGTCCACCCGGCACCCGCACGATCAGCACATCCACCGGGCCCTGTCCGCCGGTGATATGGTGAAACTGTGGCGGGCGAACTCCCAATATTTGGTTCGCTCGCAGGCATAACTGCTGTCCATCGATTTCAAAGTCCATCTGCCCACGCAGTAAAAAATAATACTCCTCGCGGAAATTGTGCGAATGGGAAGGCTCGGAGGACCACTCCTGCATGGGATCCGCCCCCCAGACACAGGTGAGATCCAGGCTGTTGGTATAGTTCGGGTGGGCTCTTGGCAGCAGGGCGCCCAGCGGATAGTCGTGCATGATGGTGCACAAGTCAAGCTGGATGATTTGGCGATCGGCATCCACATCCGGCGGTTGGTTTGCCAGCCGGCTGGAGAACACGATATCTTTGCTGCCGCCCGGGATGCGGATAGACAGGCATTCGACGGGGGCATCCACATGCAGGATTTTATGAGGGACCCCGGCTCGCATCCCCAGCAGTTGACCCGCCGGAACAGAGACAATCGACTGATCGATCAGCAGGTCAATACGCCCCTTCAGGACGATCAAAAACTCTTCGCTCTCAGTATGAAAATGCGAAATTTCGTCATTCCATCCCCACGACTGACGGTAGAAAGCGATATCCAGACTGGGTGAATATGCCGGAGAAGTGGCCGGCAAACAGGCCCCAATCACATAGCCGCTGCGGTCATTTTCTCCCAGGTCCACCAGACAGATTGACTTCATATTTTCCCCCTCAATCAGTTCAACTCTCCATCTCTCTTTTTCTGCCATTCCGGGCCATGAAGGTGTCCAGCACGCAGCGAATGGGTGGGCAAATATCTTCCGGCAATTGCTCCAGCGGGAAATACTGCCATTCGATATGCTCTTCACGGTCCAGGATAATCTCACCCTCGGTATCATGGGTGACGTAAACAGCCGAGACATTACAGACGATATCCCCGTTCGGGTATTGAAAGATTAATTCAGGGCCGGAGAAGACATCCAACAGCTTCAAACTGCCCACCCGTAGACCGGTTTCCTCCAGCGTTTCACGCGCGGCTGTTTCTTCCAGACTCTCGCCCGGTTCCATCCCGCCGCCGGGGATCCCCCAGCACGGAATATCGGTACGGCGCATCATGAGCAGATGCCCCTGCTGATTGATAACCAGTACAGCCGCTCCAGCCAGGATGAGCGGGTCATGACCTATCTTTTTACGAATTTCTCGAACGTAATCCATTTTCGCCTATATTTTAATGAGGTATTGTCCAGACGATTGTTCAGCTTAATTATGCAGAAGAATTCAGATTTTGCAAGCCGGGAGGACGTAAAAAGCGAATGGCGGATTTCTGTTTGAACCGCTGGCCTTGGAATTGTGCGGACTGCCGCTGTAATCGCTTCCGGGCAATTGCATGCTTCTATAAGCATAAATCGTGCCGCCCGGAGGCTGATGGTATAATCGCGGATACTTTCAACCAAAGGGAGCATCAGCCAATGATCAGCAGTGACATCCAGACCCTTGAACAGGACTTTCCTGAATACATGGCGAAAGTGAAAAAGAATTACGGCTGGAACTTTCTGGTCATCATGCTCGATTCGGCTTTTTTCACCTTTTCGGTCACCATGCTTTCCCAGGATACGATCATCCCGTATTACGTCACCCAATTGACCGCGGTGCAGTTCCTGATCGGGCTGGTGCCGGCGCTGTATTTCCTGGGCTACTATCTGCCCCAGTTGTATGGCGCCTATCTGGTCACCGGGAAACCCACCCGCAAAGGATTCATCTTCTGGGTGGCCATTTTTCAACGTTTCTGCATTCTGCTGATCGCCCTGCTGACCCAGTTTTTGGGTTTGCTCACCGCTCCCCAGGCGCTGGCGTTGCTGCTGCTGGCCTTTGCCCTGTACTCCTTCTCGTCCGGGCTGATCATGCCGGCCTACAATGACTTCATCAGCAAGACCATCATCCGCCGGCGCGGCATCTTTTACGGCTCCATGAACGGGCTGGGCGGGCTGATTGGTTTTGGCGCTTCGCTGGTAGCCACTCATTACCTGGGCCGGTTTGATTTTCCGGAAAACCTGCGCATCTTGTTCTGGATCGCATTTGCGGCTTCGTTTATCTCGCCTTTCTTTATCGCCGCCTACCGCGAGGTGCCCTCTCCCTTTAAACGTATCCCCGAACCGCTGGGACATTTTTTGAAATCCATCCCCGCTCATGTGCGTTCAGCTCCCGGGTTCAGCCGGTTTATGCTGGTGCGCGCGCTGCTCAATTTGGGTTTGATGGCCAATGCCTTTTACTCGGTGTACGCCATCAGCCGGTATGGCCTGGATGAGAGTGTGCTGGGTATCCTGACCATGATCATTTTGATCAGCCAGAGCGCCGCTGGTTTTATTTGGGGCTGGATGGGCGATCATTTTGGGTTCAAGATTGTTTACATCATTTCAGCGGTTATGGTGCTGTTGATGGGCGTTTTGGCGGTCAGCGGCGCGGGCGCCTGGGTGTTCTATGTGATTGCTGGTCTGATTGGCGCCAGCTATGCCGTATCGCGCACCGCCGATGCCAACATGGTCTTTGAGCTCACCCCGCCTGATGAAACCAGCCGGTTTGTGGGCATCGTGAACACGTTTGTGGCCCCGGTATCCACTTTGGGGCCGCTGCTGGGCGGCCTGATTGTGGATGTCTTCACCCACCAGGCGTTGTTCTGGTTTGTGGCGTTGCTGGGCGCGGCGTCGATCATCCTGACAGCGGTTTACTTACCCTCTCGTAAACCCGCCTAATCCGCTGAATTATTCATAATATGAGTCTCTTCCCGCCTGTTATATTACAGGCGGTTTCTTTAATCATGTTTAAATTGCTTTTATTTTCAATTTGTGTTATTTTGATGATATTGACCCGATTATTCGTATTCAATGGTGCTTAATATTAAAGGAGAAATCGATGAGCAAGACAATCAACAGACGTAATTTTTTGAAAGGCGCCGCCCTGACTGCCCTCGGGGCCGCAGGTGCAAGCGCCCTGGCGGGTTGCGCGCCCAAACAAACCGCCAGCGTTCTCCCTGAAAAATGGGATCAGGAAGCCGATATCGTGATCGTTGGCGGCGGCGGCACCGGTTTGGTGGCTGCAGTTGAGGCAGCGGAAGCCGGCGCTTCTGTGATCGTTCTCGAAAAAGGCAGCGCCTACGGAGGCAGTACCGCCGTATCTTCTGGTATTGTATTGGCCGCCGGTACACAGGCTCAAAAAGAATTAACTGAATTCAAAGATGACACCGCCGATAAGTTGTTCAACTTCTGGAATCAGGCCGGTGAAGGAATTGCCGACCCCGCGTTGGTGAAAGCCATGGCCGATGGCGCCGGTGACTGCGTGCAGTGGCTGGCCGATCATGGCATTGTGATGAACACGCTGTACCCCTCCGCGCGCGTACCCGGTGTGGAAGACCAGTATATTGCCGCGCGTCTGCACGTCAACACGGCCGGCCCTGCCACCGGTGGTAAATTCCACTGCGATACCCTGTACGGAATCGCCACGGCTGCCGGTGTAAAAGTACTGCTCGACAGCCCGGTTGAAAAACTGATCCGCGACGGCGACAAAGGCGTGGTGGGTGTGCAGGCCACCAGCGGCGGTACCACCATCAATGTGAAAGCGAACAAGGGCGTTATCCTCGCTTCCGGCGGATACGATCGCAACACCGAAATGGCCCGCACCTTCAGCCCGCACCAGTTATGGGCTCTGGAAACCGGCGTGTGCTATTGCGCCCTGACCAATACCGGTGACGGCATCCGCATGGGCATGGAAATCGGCGCCGACCTGGCTGCCATGGGCGGGTTCATCGGCATGCCGCCTACCAATGTGGGCATGACCCCCACCCTGCCCGGCCAGCTGGAAGTACCCGGTATCCTGGTCAACAAACACGGCCAGCGCTTTGTGGCCGAAAGCAACCACTATTCTTATGTCATGCGCCTGGCTTTTGCCCAGGAAGGTAAAACAGCCTGGACCATCTGGGATCAGAAAACCATGGATCTCGGCGGAACCCTGGTCAGCGGTATTTCTTACATGAGCGCCGATATGGCTCAGGAAATCGCTGACGGCAAGGTGATCAAAGCCGACACCATCCAGGAACTGGCCGCCGCCATCGACGTGGATCCGGTCAACCTGGAGCGCACCATCAATACCTGGAATGAAGATATGAACTCCACCGGTGTCGATTCCGTCTTCGGCAGCGAATTCGGTCTGGTGCCCATGGAAACTCCACCCTACTACGCCACCAAGGTGATTGAATACAACCTGGGTTCCATTGGCGGTGTGCGCATCAACCCCTCCGGGCAAGTGCTCGATGTACATGGTGAGCCGATCCCGCACCTGTATGCAGGCGGACAGACTGCCGGCGGCCATATGGCTTCGTTCTATCCCAGCACCGGTACCGGCGTGATGTCGACCGTGTTCTTCGGCCGCACTGCCGCTCAAAATGCGGTCAAAGAAACCGCCTGGGACGCCGCGTAAATATTGTCCCTGTAAAAAATATGGATGCCTGTTGTTGCTGTAACAACAGGCATCTGCGTTTAATCCATGGGGGATGAGAAACACTTCGGCTGGCGTATCACCATTTTCGTTTGTTATCCTGATGCCACCACTTTTTAAGATCGATATTTTGCCGCTGAACCCATTCTATATAACGGTCAAGCCCCTGTTCGATATCGATATCGGCTGAAAAACCGAGAACCGTTCTGGCTTTGCTGACATCCGCCTGAATCTTGTCGATATCCGCGGGCCGTATCTCACCCAGAAACAGCGGCTCCAAATCCGTTCGGTTCAGTTTCTGAAGGATCAGTTCGAGGATGCGGTTTACCGTAATGTCGTGCCCACGTCCCAGGTTAATACACTCGCCGATGGCTTCACCACATTCCGCGGCGCGGATGATTCCCCGAACAATATCATCTATATAGGTGAAATCCCGTGATTGTTGGCCGTCTCCAAAAATTTCCGATCGCTGGCCGGCCAGGGTGCGTAGCACGAACCGTGGAATCACTTCTGTTCGTCTGCCTTCATACTGCTCGCGCGGCCCATAGGTGTTAAACAGCCGCACCACAACACATGGCAAGCCGTAGGTCTTCCAGTAACTGTGCGCATACAACTCCCCCGCGGCTTTTGCTGCCCCATATACATTGGTGGGTTGGAAAGGGTGTTTCTCATCGATCGGATAATACAGGGCGGTTCCGTACACTTCACCGGTTGAGGTGTAGACAAACTTCTCAACATGATTATCCAATGAGGCCTGTAACAGGCGCAGTGTTCCGGTATCGTTCACGTCATGGCACCATGAGGGATTGTGCAGCGAATTGCGCAGGCAGAACACCGCCAGGTGGAATACAACGTCCACCCCTCTGGTCAAGCAGGCCATTCTCTTGCTGTCGCCGACATCAGCCCTCTCAATTGAAACACGAGGATTATTTTGATGGTGAACGATATGCTCCATCTTGCCGAACGAGAAGTCATCCACGACAACCACCTCATTCTCCATCGCCACAAGGTGATCGACGAGATGGCTGCCAATGAACCCGGCTCCACCGGTGACCAGTACCTTTTTACCCGTGATGATCTCATCCATCTCTCAACTCCTCCAAAGAAACATGACCGAAATATGATTGAAAACAGACAACAATGTATCCATCACCCCGCGGCTTTTACCAGAATGGCCCGCACCGGTGTTAAAGCGATGATTTTCAGATCCAACCAAAAGGACTGTCGCTGGATGTATTCAAGATCCAGCTTGATCATTTCGTCATACCCCACCCGGGAGCGCCCCTCAACCTGCCAGAGCCCGGTCATACCGGGTACCGTTCCCATGCGCTGGCTTTGCCAATGAGTGTACATTTCCGCCTCGTAAAGGGTTGGCGGTCTGGGACCAACCAGACTCATCTCACCCAGCAGTACATTCACCAGTTGAGGCAGTTCATCCAGGCTTGTTTTTCTCAGGAATCTGCCCACTCGCGTGATGCGGTCGTCTTTTGTCAACTTTTTTAACCGGGTTTCTCCATTTAAAAGCTCATCAGCCGTTTTCGAATCGTGATGCAGGAGCGCCCGGGTAAACTCGCGATGAACATTCTCATCCGCGTTGGTGTGCATACTTCGAAATTTATACATCGTAAAGGTTTTCATTTGCCAGGCAGCCGCACGGCCAAATCCAATCCGACGCAGTCCAACTCGGGGCTGCCTGAAAATGGCAGGGCCTGGGGTCTCCGCTCGAATCATCAAGGCGATCACCAGCATGAACGGAAACAGGACAATCAGCAGGATCACCGCAGCCATGAAGTCGATGATTCGTTTGGTCGCAAAGTACACCCGACGAGATTCATTCCTTTGGGCGATCTGGACCAGGTCTTCCGGCCAACGCCATTTCGCATCCACA
>CAZHMZ010000010.1:24179-27122 GCA_964532655.1 uncultured Anaerolineaceae bacterium | reverse complement strand
TTTATCTGACAAACAATCTTTCCGCGTAATCCATAAGGGAAAGCGAATCCAGGTCACCGGTGATCGACAAAGCGCTTTTTGCTCCGTTGGGCCAGCGTCCAAATTTCACCAATGGCACTCGCATCTGTTCAATATGGTTGACCAGTTCCACCTGGTTATTAAACCTGTTCAGCATCCCATTTTTAAGGAATATTGTGCATTCCGGTCCAGCGGGGCTGGTATCAAGGATATAGCCCTGGTTTATTAGGAATGAGTAAATATCTTCAGGGATAGTTGGCTCAACCCCCAGTAATGGACGAATTCCTCTGGGGATCAGTAAAGTCTGTTGCTTTATCCATTGATATGTTCCATCCCATGATGAATGAGGTTCGCCCAGATCCAACCCGCGCGCGAGAATAGTTGCTCGTTTCGTGCAATCGAATGTCAGTGTAAGATTCTCCTGAGTTTCCAGAACCTGCACGGAAAACCCGGCCTTTTCCTGCCACCATGCGCTGATATCGCACAAACGGGCCATCCACACCGCAGGCCGTAACGCGAGTGCCCGGTTGATGATTGTGGTTAATGGCAATTGACAGTGATCCATCAACTCAGGGTGGTACATCAACACGAAAAGCTCAGCCCGAATATGTGTTTGCTCCAGGACCCGGCTCCAAATTTTACCCATCCCAATGGGGTCAAGACCCAAAACATCGTGCAACTCCAGGTCATCGGGCAGACTGACCGGAATTTCCACCATTCCGGCGCGTATGAACGGGGCTGAAACGATCTGGCTGGATGCTTCAGGCTGATAAACACGCTCGAGCACCGCGCCGATCGCCTCTCCGGGAAGATGTTTTTGGGTCTCAGGCACCACATTCCAATCCAACGCCAGGTTGCTGCTATACTCAAACAGTCTGTTTGGCAGAGCTTCGAGCAGTTCAGTATTGCAGCTTAAATAAGGGCATCGCAAGCCCCGCGCTGCGATTCCATGCCGCGCGAAGATATCCGACGCTCGCTCCAGTTGATCAGCCGCCTCATCAGGAGGATACTGGGCCAGTGCCACATGCGAATATCCATGCACACACAGCTCAACACCGCTCTCCTGCAGCTTTTGAAAGTACTGCGGATTTTTCCGGATCACCAGCGCCGGTACCGGGAAGGTGGGGAAGCACCCCAGATCGGCCAGCCAGCGCACGCCTTCCAGCACACGATTTTGGGCTTTTGCCGGTGAAATTCCGTATCGCCCTGCCAAAAGAACTGCCCGTTGTGTGATGTATTTGGGTCCGCGGATTTTGAACCATTGATCCAGTTTCATGGCGTTACAATTTCCCTCTCCACCCCGGCGGTGGTTCAAAATGATGTTTTTCAATAGCGCCCAATTCGGTCAGGGTAATTGAATCCCCATTGTATGTAATCAACTCCTCCAACTGTTCCCGCATCGCCAGCGGATATTTTGAAATACAGAAAGCCTCTCGAATTAACGGGATACGCTCCGGGTCAAAGCCCATCATCAACGCGTTCACCCAGTCCACGGCAGCCAGGTTATCTCCAAACATCAGCAGCCCGCTGTGCAGCGCGGTTGGGTAGGCCGGACCTTCTCCTTCACCACCCAACACGCCATCGATAAACGCCAGATGCCGGCGTTGCGGGGCGTATTGCATTTCTCCAGCCGCGTTGGCGTAGAAACCAATCCGAACCAGATCCAGAACCATGCGCCAGGCCGTGTCATTGCCCCACCAGGCGCCATCCAATCCGGGGGTAATATCACGTAAAAGCCTGCGCGTAACGCGGTAAGTTACCCGGCCGGCGCTGCCCACCCACGAATCAGGTTTTGTCTGCTGAACCCGTTCGTGCAGAGCCGATAACGCTCCCAAAAGGTGTGTTTTATCGTCCGGATATTCATCGCCGCCTTTCTCGGGTGGGCCATAACGGTGATGCGGAAGCGAATCTTTGTGGCCCACCGTTCCAACAAACCCTTTCAGCGCGCTGCTGATCCCCACCTTTTCGTGGGTTTTAAACTTGGGCACGCTCAGGATCACATCCGCTTCAAGAATGCGCCGGTTGACAATATAGGTATGGGAACCCTGGCAATGAAAGCGGTCTGTACGTTTTGGGTTATAGTTCATGATTCGATAACGCTGCGCTGACTGCCGATCGAGCTCGGAAAACAGGCTATCTGCATCCAACCGCACCGCCACGCCGTCTGATTCATCGCGCCGTTCCACCTGCCTGATTGCGCCCAGCATAGTTTGCACGGTAACAAACAGCCGCAGGTCCCTGGCGGTCACCGGTATGCCTCTGGATTCATAAAATTCACGAACCACCCTGGCGCCGGTGTCGTTTTGCACTGCAGACCAATCCGCAAACTGCGTGGGGGCGTTTCCAAAGCTGACCGACCCGGTTTTTCCAACTGCCAGCAGCACATAATCGATGATCGGGCGCAGCACCGAACCATGCGTGCATCGGGACTGGAAATCGATCAGACGCTCGTTGTGTCTGCGCTCGTTGGCGAAGTTGCATAATATAAAAACCCGACTGCCCGGCGCAATAAAATCACCTAACGGGTTCCAGCCAGGTTGGCCAAAATTGTCTTTGTCCAGCCCTGCCTGTGAAAAACAGCGCCGTACCGCGCGATAAACGGGGTTCTCGGTTGACGAGAGATGCTCAAACGCATACTCGGGGAAAGCCTCGTCCGGTGAAAAATACGAGGAGGCATCCGGGTAAACCAGAGAAGGATCAGTGATTAATGAGATCATCTTGCCCTCTTACACTTTCAGAATTCACGTCTTGATCCATCCATATCAATCACGTTGAATGGCACTCTCAGAGACTGCGGTGTTTCTTTTTTTGAAAAATGGAACCCGGTCACGGATGGAGTGGTAGGGACGCTGCATCAATTTCAATCCCTCATATAGCGCGGGTTTCCAATCACCGCGGGCATACACCGCCCATTCCTTCTCTCCT
>CAZHMZ010000010.1:0-24079 GCA_964532655.1 uncultured Anaerolineaceae bacterium | reverse complement strand
CTGTTCAAGCGCATCACAGTAGGATATGTAGGGGATATCAACGCCGCACCGTACGCCCAACGAATCCCACATTCCAAACCTGACATTGACTTCGATCAGCTTTAATTTACCATCACGGGGATCTTCTTTAAACTCCATCCCTCCCAGCCCCTGATAATTAACATTCTGCAGCAGGTGCAAAGCAATCTTTTCCATCTCTGCATGATGCATACTGCGAACATAACTGGCGGATCCAAAACCGGTCGGCAAGATGCGCATTTTACGCCCCGCGAATAACGCCAACGGGCGGGAGTTCCGGTCGAGATAAAAGCAAAGGTATACCAGCCGGTTATCTTCGCCAGGGATGACCTCCTGGATGATGATCCGCGCATCATATGGCGCGAGATGAAGGTAGGTTTGGATCAACTGCTCGGCGTTCTGGCATAATGCTACCTTCGGCGGGCTGCTCAGCGGATCATCACGCAACATCTCAATAATCTCATCTCGCAGCCACATGGTGCTCACAACGGGTTTGATGATCACCGGATACGGCAGGTGATCCGCCAGATCCGCCAGCTCAGCCGGAGAGGTTACCGTGTACATTTTGGGAACCGGAACACCATGAGTTTCAGCCGCCCGCGTCAATCCATCTTTGGTCAGCAGGCTTTGAACCGTAGAATGATCGGGCATGACGAACCGGTAATATTTTTCCAATGTTCTGCGTTCTCGAGAGCAAAGCAGCACATCATCGTCACTGAGTGGGTACAGAACTGACTGTCCCAGTTTTCTTCCCAACTGAAGCAGGTACTCGAGTTTTTGCGCTTCGATATCCTTTAAATCGGGCAGTATATACGGTTTGATATATTTGGATGCTGCACCGTAAGCGAGTGGGTCCGTGTCTATTCCATGTACCGCGATACCGCGCGGACCCAGTGATCGGGCAATGCCCAGAGCGGCTGGCCGGTCAATAGGTGTGAGCAGAACCGGAATTTGCTGCATACGATCCCTCCTATCTCCGCGGATCCAATCGAGACGAGAGCGCTTCAATGTTGCCTGTGTTGATGATCACATGATTGATCAGATGATAAATACGCGGCTGATAAATATAATCAAAAGCTCCCGCGTAATACTCAACCGTTTTACTGAAACCTGTTTTGAACCGATAGACCCCCCACAGCCCATCTGTGCGATCTGATACCGGCAGAGGGTTTCCCTCGCACACCATCTGACCGATCTCATCCGGTATACCCCACATGTCATAGCTTTCGCATCCGCGCTCTTTTGCCCATTGGATAGCCTTCCATACCAGTAAATAGTTCGGATGAAGATCGGTTGATTTTTCGGCAGACCCGCCATGAAACTCTGCTGCGCAGCGGCCAAAAGAATAAGCGGTGCGCACGGCAATTAATTTCTCCTGGTGAAAGGCCAAAAACAGAGCACACTGGTCTGCCTCTGAAAACGTTTTGTATTCCTCGCTGTAAAAGCGCTGACTGCGGGCAGAAAAACGTTCCCGCTTTGCGGTATCCTGCATCATGCGGATATAAGCGGGGATATCACAAAAATCCCCAAGCCGCACATCCATCCCCTCGCGCAGCGCGTTGTGGATATACTGGCGCGTTTTTTTGCGCATTTTCAGCAGGATGGTATCCAAATCATCCCGCAGATCGAGCACAATCGAAGCCCGAGGCTGATTGGTATCCGTACTGCGGCAAAAGCCAAACTCATCAAGCTGATGATCAATTCCGGGCGAGTGCAGAACCGGTGGTTCTATCTTCAAAAATACCGCATGGGCCCGCGACGCGATTTCATGAATAGCTGTAAAGAGAAGCGAGCCAACCTGAGGGTCAAGCCAATTGCCGATAGGCCCGCGTGGGATGTAAGCGACACTGGCGATTCCCCCGGGCAATGACCGGATCAACATCTGTGCTCCGGCGATGATTTGATCCCCATCCATGATCGCTATCCGGAATGCTTTCCAACCCAACTTTTCTTTAAAAGCCCCCCATTGCCACGATTGTAAAATGGCAAAACGAGGCTCCCGGGCTGCAAATGCGTTCCAAATTCCCTCTTGAGCGGCGGTCAGAATTTTACTCAGCATATCTTCACTGCTCCCCATTTTCGACAGACAGAGGGTCAGGCACGTCATGCTCTTGTGATGGGTGGCCGTCCGCGGTATGCCGCCCTTTAAAGGCAATTCGCCGGTATACCTGGTAGGCCACCTTGCAAATTGCCAGACACACCGGGCTGTGGATGCGGATGTTTCGGCCGTACGAGACCAACTCGCCGCCAAATTTGGCTTTAAAATCACGCACTCCGTAAGGTTGATACGATCGACCTGCGCCGCCAAAATCAAATATGCGGTAACCATGGGTGGCGCCCCACTCCCATAGATGCCACCTCAGGATATAGTTGGCTGAATCAGAACCAAAATCCCGGTTTAGCCCGCTGTACCAGCCAAAGATCACATCCTTGTAAAGCAGTTCGGCGGATGCCGCCACGCATTGATCTCCCACCCAGGCTAACAGGAACTTCACCATTCCTTTCGGTCGCAGTACATCAAACGCTGCCTCAAACAACGAGCGGTCCGCGACCGGAACCCGGGCAGCCTGGTAGCTCATGCACACCAGGTGGTAAAACAATGCCAATTCACTCCGGTCTTCTATTTCTGTTACCGTAACCTCCTGGCGTTTCAAGGCAAGCCGGATACGGTGGCGTGTGCGCTTGTGCATGCTTTGAAGAATCTCATCCACGGGACGGTCAAGATGGATCAGATAATTCAACTGCTCTTCATATTGAAAACTAGCCGTCTGCAAAATGGGTTGGATTGGATCCAGGCTGACCAGATTGCGCATCTCGGTCAAAAGGATGCCCCGGGTCTTCCGATTGTAATTATCGAGTAAAAGCCGCACCGCTTCAGTCCCGCTGGGGCTGTTTTCATGCAGCACGCTTCCGTAAACAAGTGCACGCGTACTTAAAAATCGCAAAGGACCAGGGAAAAGTGTGACCTGCACAGGAAGGAGCAACGCCAGCGGTCGTCCACGAGGGTCGATGGCGGCCCAAAGCAGGGGTTTAAAGCCTTTGGTGCGCGAGAAAACCTCGTACATCTCGGGGGTGTGGAAGATGCTGCCATGCGGGTGTTCTTCAACAAACTCGCGCCAGCAGCGTTCATCAAGCCGGTTTGTAATAGAATAGGTTTCAGCCATACTTTTTCCCCATTTACCAAAAGACAGATTGTCAGGTAACCACTTTGCGAACCTTTATCCGCCGATAGATCTGATAGGCAGCCTTGCTGATGGCCAGGCTTGCCGGGTTGTGAACGTGAATATTCCGGCCGTATGAGACCAGCTCACCGCCGAATTTCGCTTTGAAATCGCGCACCCCGTATGGCCGATCCGACCGGCCCGCACCACCAAAGTCATACACACGATAACCATGGTTCGCGCCCCATTCCAGTAGATGCCACATCAGGATTTCATTGGGGGCGTAGGCGCTAAACTCACGTTTCACCCCGCTATACCAGCCAAAGATCACATCTTTGTAAAGCAGCTCAGCCGAGGCCGCCACGCATTGATCGTCCACCCAGGCCAGAAGAAATTTCACCATTTCTTTTGGATGCAGCACATCGAACGCCGCTTCAAACAAGGAGCGATCTGCGAGCGGAACCCGGGCAGACTCATAGCTCAGTCTCACCAGGTTGTAGAATAAAGCCAATTCGCTCCGATCTTTAATATCTGTGATCAAGATTTCCTGGCGTTTCTGGGCACGCCGAATACGATGGCGTGTACGTTTGCCGATGCTCTGAAGAAGCTCTTCAGCAGGACGGTCAAGGTGGATGAGATAATTCAATTGCTCTTCGTAATGAAATCCGGCCGTCTGCAAAACGGGCTGAATTGAATCAAGGTTGGTTAGATTGCGCATCTCCGTATACAGGATGCCATTCGTGTTCCGGTTGTACTCACGCAGTAATAATTGCAGCGCTTCGATGCCCCGAGGACTGTCTTCAGGCAGTGGGCTGCCATACACAAGCGCGCGTGTGCTGAAAGACCGTAAGGGGCCGCGAAACAGCGTAACCTGCACAGGGATCATCAGCGCAGCCGGCTGGTCGTGAGGGTCAACAGCGGCCCACATGTACGGTTGGTATCCTTTGGTGCGAGCAAAGACATGCCACATCTCCGGTGTGTGAAAGATATTGCCGTGCGGGTGTCTTTCAACAAACTCGCGCCAGCGTCCTTCATCAAGCTGGGTTGCAATACGAATTGTCTCAGTCATGAGTTTTTCGGCCTTTCATTGCCAATTTTTCGACTGTATTGACATACTCTTGGCTGTCTTTCGGCCAATTGTGGCATTCGTTAAACTGCAAAATCCCTTTCGATAATTCCTGCAAACGTTGGCGGTTGGTGTGGAGTTCAAGAATGCATGCTGTCAGTTCATCCACATCATTCGGAGTGAAAAATTGCACAAATGTGTCATTAAAGTAATATGAGATCGAAGTTGTTCGCGAGACGATAGCCGGTATACCCATTGCCGCGTATTCCATCAGCTTTGTCGGTAGCAATGAGTCAGTAAAAGAGTCATTTCGGTACGGTACCACCGCCACATCAGCGGCTGCTATCAGGGGAGGAAGATGTTCGACTGTCACAGGTGGAATAAAATCAATATGACTCTGTAAACCCAGCTCAATTGACATCCTTTTTAATGTTGGAAGATATTCTCCCGCTCCCACCAGTGTAAAGTGGATATTGGGAATTTGTGGTCGAAGCCTGTCCATCGCCTGTAAAACCATATCGAGGCCATATCTTTCAGGGATGTAGCCATGATAAAGCAGATTAATTTGACCTCCCGGTTCAACAGCAATTTTCTGTCGGGAAACAGGTTTAAATACCTCATGATCCGCCAAATTCATTACGACACTGCATTTCTCAGGAGGGACTCCACGGCGGATAAGCGTCTGTCTCCAATGTTCTGTTACGGTAATTACGTGATCCGCAAACAAGCAACTTATGCGTTCCTGTAACCGAACCAGGCGCATCATGAAGCTATCAGGAGCCATGTTGGTACGAGACAGGAAAAATTCGGGCATTAAATCATGCAGGTCCAGAATCACCCGCGCCCCGGTTAATTTGGGAAGCAGTGCTGTAAAAACAAGGAAATCAGGCACATTATGTGCTTGAACTACATCATATCGCTTTCGCAGATTTAGACCTGCAATTTTTATCGTTACCTGCAAAAAAAAGATCAAATACTCAAAAAGTTGTCCAATTATCCCAGACCTTCGACGCCATCGTTTGGCAGTACGATGAATTGTGACTCCATTATGATGATCTAAAAGAGGTTCCCCCCGTTGCCGTGGGCAAATGACGTCAACCTCATATCCATGTTTTATTAATGCCTCTGCTTCCCGTTGTACGCGGGTTTCCATAAATGGATACAACGCATAGACAACCATACAGTGTCTTCGGCAACAGGTTTCATGTTTCTGACTCATTGCTTACCTCTTCATTTCTGATCTTCATGCAACCTATTGAAAAAAATTCTTTGACGCAGTTCGGTTCGTAAAAACATAAAACCCAATATCCAGTAAATTCCTCAATACACGCCGATAAGTAATGATGTTTTCTAAGATTATTCTCGTAATAGTGTTTCATATCTACTCTTAATTCAATTCTTCGATATTCCTTTCCTACACGATGAGCCTATGGGCTATACAGATAGAAAATGAGACACGAAGGTGTGGTGCATAATTCTTGACAATGACTAAGCCCTTGTTCGAAAAAAGGTCTAGGGGTGCCTAATTTTCGGATTATTTCTCTGAACACTGACTTATCCGCAGTAGGTGTCTCGAAACAGCCAATATCATATGCATCTCCAAATCTGGTGTCGACAATATTGAAACGTGCCAGCAATAAATACAAGGAATGAGGGATCTGAGGCGATCCGCCATCCAAAATGTATCGATCGCAACGAGTATGAAAATCTGGCCATGAACCGTCGAAACGATCATAGTCTCCCAAATCGTAATCAATAAAGGCCGGGGTCCCTACTACTCCATGCTCCTCCCATTTTGAAAAGGCTTGAATTTCTGAAAGATTTTTGAGATAAAGTGTGGTTTTCGAACCCTGAAAAAGAGCTATATCGGCTGGATGTCCCCAATTTGCCTCAAGATTCCAACCGTTGTTAGCATAGAGG
The DNA here is from genome assembly GCA_964532655.1 of uncultured Anaerolineaceae bacterium. Taxonomy (GTDB): domain Bacteria; phylum Chloroflexota; class Anaerolineae; order Anaerolineales; family Anaerolineaceae; genus JAJFTV01. The sequence continues at coordinate 17,914 of CAZHMZ010000010.1, read as the reverse complement.
TTATAGTCGATAACCAAATTGCCAAAATGATTATCCTCGTATCCGCTGACCAATTGAATGCCAGCGCCCTCATTGTTTATGATGATGTTGTTAACCAGTTGGGTATTGGTACTTCCGTCATGGCTATCGCAATATATGCTCCCGCCAGTAAACTTAAAGCCCTGTGAATAGTTGTTGGCAGCGATGTTATTATAAAAAATGATGTCACCATCACGCCATAAACACGCCAGTTTAAATCCTGCTCCTGTGTTGTTATATGCAATATTGCGATAAGCATGAAATCCGCTTGCATAATCGATATACAAACCGTTTGCATCACCAATTTTATTTAACCTGCGCTTTATCGAAACATCGCTCCACCCAACAGAATCACGAAAAATATTGCCTATGATCAGTACATCGCGAAAAACGTGCGTATACGGGCGTTGACTCCCTCCAAATTTTAATGATGCACAATCTGATGCGAGCCGGCAAACCCTTTCAATCAAGTTGTCTTTGATTAAGATATCACCCAACCTAATCTGCTGCGAACTGAAACCGTATTCTTTGGTTGAATCAGCAAGTGAAAGTTGAAATTGCACACCGTTTTGCGCAACATCATGAATATGGTTGTTTTCCAGTCGAAAATGATCCGGAAAAAATACTTTCACCCCTACCGCGCTGCGGGAACTGGAATTAAAGCCCAGATGGTGTAATTCATTATTTTTAATGGTTATGTTCGTTATCCCGGGATGGTGGAAATTGTCGGGCAATGGAGCGTCAGGCCACCAGAAACTTGAGTCAAACGCCGACGTATCAATATATGCAATTTCGGTGTTTTCCAATAAGAACCCAACAATAGCTGTGTCTGAAGAGGATTGATCATTTGTATATTGATAAAGCATGATGCCGAAATTCGCGTAACGTAAGACAGCATTTCGAATGATATTATTGTGTGATTGGAATGTTGGGACAGTATTATTTATTCTGTATGCCTCAGCGTTAACCAACTCAATCGTAAGACCGTCGAGAATAATATTCGAGCGGTTCGTCAGATCAAAGCCAAATTCCCGCTGTGAAATTTCCAAAGCCAGTTCTGCCAACTCTATATCGCCAGGCGGCAAAATATACAAACGTTCAGTCAGTTTGTCATACCACCACTCCCCTGGTCTATCAAGCAGGGCAGGATGATTCTCAATATAGTATTTACTCCCCCAGCCCAGGCCCGGCTCACCATCCGTTTCACATTCTTGATCGATGGTAATTTTCCCTTTGGTAATGTCGTGATCGATTATGTTGGCATGGTAAAAATAGTGAGCATGATGAGCATCCATGACCCTCAATGTTGCGCCAGTCAGATTCCCCAGGGTGGTCAGGTTCCCCGGCTCAATACCGGCCGGTACGCTATCGTCCACTGCGTCTGTTATCTGGGTGAAAGAGCGCTGCGGTAGATCACAGTGCGGGTCAGCATCTATGACAGGGTCGCACTGCGCCGGCGCTGAACCGCCCTCGGCCATCCACCAGAACTCGTGCATCTTCCACTCGGTTTCCACTTGCCAATCCGGCTCGCGGGCCGGCATCAATCGCTCGGAAATCTCTCCCGCGCTGTTCACCGTTACCAAAAAACGGGGTCCTTCCTCGAGGTTCCAGGAGGAGATATCCGTGTAATAGATTTTGGTGGGGTCAACCGTGTCTGGAAGCCCAATGGTGTTGGAAGATAAGCGCTGCCAGGTCAGCGTTGAAGCGCTTTCTGATCCGCGTATCTTAACCGTGCCGGGTCCCGCTTCTGCTGTAAAGACAATCGGCAGAGATGATGTTCCATCCGATACCGGTACAACAGACTCGCGATATACGCCCGGTAAAATGTGAACGGTGGTACCTGCCCCCGCCAGATTTGCTGCTGCCTGGATGGTGCGAAGCGCATGATCCCGGCTCGTCCCGTTATTCAGATCACTGCCAGTTTGCGCATCCACCCAAACGTCCGCTGGTGCGGCTATTTCCATGCGCGCATCAACTGACTGCCGGTTTAGAGACGGCGGAAGGAAGAGACTGATCAGGAGTACCGCTGATAATAACGCTTTCAAAAATTCTCCTGTGTTCCATCAACCTGTTCAGCAGGTTGAATGGATGATTCGACAAGCGAATACGCTAATAACAATACATTTTCCAAAAAACAAACAACGTTTTTCGCAAATAATCCCATTCTTCCGATACATCTTCACGCGGCTGATCCAACTCTCCGAGCTTCGCCAGTTGGGCGCGGGCTTCGTGTAAATACTCAACCTGTGGTTCTGCTCCATAACTTAAAAACAACAAGGGAACGGCTGAATAGACGATATCCGAAGCCAAGTAACTTAAAGACAGACTGCGCATTGAACCATGCGCACCAAAAGCCCGGTATGCCTCCAGTATCTTTCTGGGCAGACGCAGAACAGTGGATCGAAAACCCGCCGAACCGGCTGTTTTTTGCAGATACAGCCGTGGAAACTCAGGGTAATCATCAAAGGAGATTTTCATTCCCTGCTCTGACAAATGCTTGAATACCGCGCTGCAGATCGGGATGATCTGCTCCCAGCTTTCACGAACGCTATCCCTGTAGAGGTTTGCCGCGGGGCGAAGCTTCCACTCGGTTGCCCGTTTGATTAACTCCGCAAAGAGCGCGGCATGATTTTGCATAAATCCCAACCTGGTCTGTGCCAGCGCGGCAAATCGCGCGCCGCGCTCAAGGTACGAGTAATGGTAGCTCTCCCACAACAGCAATAGCGCTTCCGCGCAAGCCAGAATGGTCTTATTGATCCAATGGTAAGTCACCAGACTTTTATCTTGATAATCATCATCAAGAGACATATACGACAGTGATTCAGCCATGCGATTCAGCAGCAGTTGAAATCCGCTCTCCAGCCGGATATGGCGGGGATCGATCACCGGGCCATTGGATATAAAATCATCGCCAAACAGCACGTGTGATCCGTATCGGAACTCATACAGTGAAATGGTGATGGCCTCCCTTTTGATGGGGAACGGACCGATACGATCTTTAACCAGACAATCTGGGCGCATCCAACGGATGCCGGTTTGTACACCCAATTGCTCCGTCATTTCTTTAGACAGCTCAGAAAATACCGACCGATAAAATGGCGATGGTGTGGCAACGTCAATTTCATAATCACTCAAAAAGTACAGACTGCCGTCGCGTGGCATCACGCTGCCCTCGCCGCGGCCAAAACTGCCGCGCAGCGCAATGGTTTGCGGCGGCATTCGGGCAACAATCGATTCCACAATGCGGCGCATGTGTTTTTCGATCGTTTGATCGACGAGTGGATCTTCTAGGGCTGTGTAGGTTCCCATTCCCCTGACCGCCCAGGCAGTATTTCACCGTTTGTCATCGTATCCTGCTCTTTCCACAAAACTTTTCCATCCACGTAACCAGGCACCGGCAGACCCAATGAGGTCAACAGGGTCGGAAGGATATCAACCAGCTCCACATGGCTGCCTTCCTGTACTGCTCGCCGGGTAATCAACACGCCATCCGAATCTGGGTAATCAGGGAGATATCCGTGCATTGACTGTTGTTTTCGGCTGAAGCCCCAGATGGTTTTTGAGAATACGGCCGGCCGATCCAGATAGTAAATCAGATCCCCGTATCTTTGATCGGGCATCTCGACATGGTAACGGCGCAGGTGTTCACTTTGCAAGATAAAGCCGGGTTCGAGGTCATCTAGAATGTGCTCCACAATGGCGCGTTCTTTATCGTTTCGAAACCAGAAACGGACATAATTGGCATCTACCAGATTGATAAATTTGTGGATGGAATAGCCATGCTTTCTGAAGTGTCTTTGAATATCAACCCGTTTTTCAGTGGCTATATGGCCATGATCGGAGAAAATGACCAGATCGAAATCGGAGACCCGTTTACTGTATTCCAGATATTTGGCTTCCACCAACCGGTCCAACTGGCCCATTCGCTCGATCGTTATGGAGGAATGCTGCCCATAACGGTGAGAGAAACTGTCGATGCTGCCCAGGAAAAAATACGTCCAAGGGCGTATGTCGGTGAATTGATGCCCGCCAATTTGCGCAAACTCATCCCCGCCTCCCCGCGTCATTCCCACCACTTCAAATTCCACCTGATGCGAACGCAGGATGTCAAAAATGGTTGGATATTTCTGCAAATATCCCGGTTCGTGCCAGGTGCGATTCTCGACCACATCAAACAACGGCCAGTATCTCATCGGCTCATTCCACATAAGGGGTACGCCAAACCAGGATGTGTTCTGCCTGCGATACATGCGAGTGTATTTATGCAAAAAATAGCGGGTGGGCAGTTGATCCAGTAAGCTCAGGTATTTGAAAATCCGCGCCCATCCAAAGGGCGAGGTTTGAGGTGAGTACTTCCAAACAAACCATTGCAGATGTTTGTTGGGATACACCCCGCTGTACATGGAGGGATGACAGGTAACCGAATAGCCCAATTCAGACTTCATACGTCGTTTATGCTGAAAAGAGTCCAGGAATGGCATATACTGCAGGCTTTCAGGTTTCAGCGCGTCAAAGAAAAATGTTAAAACAGGTCGCATAAGAATTCACCCCTCATCAATCTTTACTTCATCACCGTAAGCTTCTTACGAAAATACGAGAGCACAGTTAAATCATCAGGATCGAGTTTCAGCAATACATTGATAAAGAAATACACGCCGCAAAAAACGAATATCATGAGCAATTCCACCACCAGTGACCCGGAAAGACCAGCCTGCCGCAATGCCCAAACAATGCCGCCCGCGATAATGCCCGATAGAACAGGTTTCCAAAGGCTCCACTTCCAGGGGTGAATTTTCAGGGTCCACCAAACCTCAACCACGCGCAAAATATTGATGAAGATGACGGATACCGCCCCGGCAATCGCCGCGCCTAACAAGCCGTAACGAGGTATCAACGCCCAGTCGAGAGCAATGCTGGAAGCAAACAAAATGATTGTGTTCATCAGGGTCAGATCAGAACGACCCGACATGATTAATAAGGTATTGCAGGGTCCGGTAAACTCATTAATCAATTGGGCCAACGCCAGCGCAATTAATACCCAGGTACCGGCAGCCAACTCGGGGTCGAAGATGAACATGATTTCTTTACCAAACAGCACATAGATCACAAACAGCATGACTGCGATGGTTAAACCCCACTTGGTTACGGCTTTATATAGCCGCTCCAACTGTTTTGTTTCCTTGCGATGACTGAGATCAGAGCTGAATGGAGCCAATATCTGTTCCAATGACAGGCGCAGCATCGTCTCGAAACCCGCCAGGCTCCAGGCAATTTTATAGATGCTGATATTGACCGCGCTGGAAAGGAGACCCAAAAAGTAAATTTCGGTGCGTTCATTTGCGAAGTGCATCCACTCTGTCAGCGATAACGGGATAGAGAATTTCAACATCTGACCCGCCGGAAAAGCCCTGCCTCTTCTGTCTGCCAGGGGAATCACGCGCAAATAAAAGAAGAGCGCCAGAAAAGACCCGCAAACAAACGAGACCACGTACGCCAGGGCTGCGGCGTTTACACCGTAACCCCGTAGCACCAGAAACAGCCCCAGCAGGAGTGCCAGCAGAGGTTGAATGATCCACACGATAGCCGAATAGCGAATCACTTTTAAGGCGCGAGTTGACGCCAACAGGATGGCTTGCATCGACATAAACGGGATACTGATGGCGAAGATGTAAATCATGCCGTAGAGATCCGGCTTGTGGAACAAGCCCTGTGCGATCAGATTGGCTGACAGGATGACAACCAGGGTGAACAGAACACTGACCGGCAGGGCCATCCGTATGGCGGTCAGCGTGGTTTGATGCACGCCTGCTCTCGGGTTTGACGGATCGCGAATGACTCCAAAACGAACGATACCCTGCGGCAAACCAATGCTTGCCAACGTTCCAAAAAATAGCACCGAAGCCAGGGCTAAAGAGAATTGGCCAAAATCTTCTGCGCCCAGCACTTTGATCAATGCCAGGCTGTAAACATAGCTCAATATGCGAGTAGCGACGGTGCTGATGAATGCCGTTCCGCCCCCCTGCGCTACGACCAAAATATCACTTTTTGCAGGCGTTTCAGATGGGGCGCCATCAGGATCATTCTGTACCGGCGATTGCGGGCTGTTCATGGCTGGAGCTCTCCTGCCACAGATGAAACTGCCTGATCCGTTTTGGATGCCTGTTCAGCACGGATACGCGGAATGGCCAAAACGGAGGCAACCAGCGCGCATAAAGGATACATGTCATACGAATCCAACACGATATTGTCAGTGATCCGCATGATTAACGAGGCGGAGAACAGGGCGAGGATAGCCATCGAAAATGTGGTTTCAAAACTTCTTTCAGCCTGCCTGAAATCATTGTAAAGCGACGTCAGCCATTGCGCCTGCCAGATCAGGAAAAGAATCAATCCTGCGAATCCTGTTTCGAGCAGCACAGAAATGTAATCATTATGGACCATGTGTGAGCCGGTACCGACGTATTCGCCTACGTAATAGCTGCCAATTCCAAAACCCACACCCATGAGGTGAGTCTTGTACACCTCAAGAGCAGCCTGCCAGTAGCCTACGCGGCCCAGAAATGTGTTTGTTCCTCCGCCGGCCTGGCTGTCAGACATAACATCGGAAAAACGCTGGCTGATGCCCGGAACCAGCAAAACCGCCAGAACCAAAAGGATAGGCAGGATCAACAGAATCCAGCGGCGCTGGAGCAGCCCCAGGATGGCCAGGGCAAACACGAAACCAATCCAGCCTGAACGCCCAAAGCTATAAAACAAACCCGCGCCAAACAAAGCGGTCAACCCGCCAAATAGCAGACGGGGAAGCAGTTTTTTGCTGTCCAGGAAAAAGATTAGACAGAAAATGGTGACCTCCGACAGATATACACCCATACCCGAATTGCCGAGACGCATGGTTTCATCTGTGAATGTAAGGCCAGTGGTGCCGGCATACAACAACAGGCCATTGATCACCGGTAGTATCTGAGCAGCCAGCACGGCGGCGATAACCCATTTGATTTTCGAAATCGAATCCAGTTTATGGATTAATACCGCATAGATGGCAAATGCGGCAGCCAGGCGCAGCAATATGGTAAAACCATCCATAAAGTGAGGTTTATTGACAAAGAAGGTCACCATCACGGAAATGATGGCGACGAGAAAAAAGCCGGCAAATCCGCCCATGGCGCGAAATCGCGAAACATCAATCCTGGTAAACAGAAAATAGATCACCGCACCAGCCACAAGCATCACACCCATCAAACCGTTGGGGTGGTAAGGTGTTCCCTGCCCCATATAGTTGAACCTTGACAGTTGATTTTGAATAAATAAAGCTGCGATGATGGCAAACTCGATCTTGAAAAAAACCAGGTAGGTAAAGATCAGCCCACCAATCAAGAGAACCATATAATCCACCGGCAGGAAGCGCACGCTCATTCCGAACAGAATACTGGAAACAAAGATGACCCCGATTATCAGCAGAATCCAGCGGGCGTGGGTATCATTCTTCAGCCGAATAAGAAAGTTATACGGGGTCAAGTTATGTCTGCCTTTCGTTCAACAAGGCCGGATGCACCTTTTTCTCGCCGTTCTCCCAACTGCTGAAATACAGCCAAAAGTTGGTTCACATTTTTTTGGATATCGTAATTCTGCTCAATCATTTTTCTTCCCTGACGAGAGAGTTTTTCGCGAAGTGATTGGTCCTGAGCCAATCGCAGGATTGCCTCTGCCAACTGGCGGGCGTCTTGTTCCGGGGTTAACAAACCGGTCGTATCATGCTGGATCAATTCGGGAATGCCTGTAACCGGTGTGGAAATCACGGGCACACCCATCGCCATGGCTTCCATAATCGCGACTGGAATGCCGTCACGGTCACCGTCTTGTGTAACCACGCAGGCTAAAACAAAAATATCCGTTTGACCAAGCCGCTCACGAACCCAGGTTTGCGTTTGACGCCCGACCAAAACAACCTCATCCTGTACGTCCAACTCCTGGATTAATGCCCGCAACGAAGGCTCCAGCGAGCCTTCGCCGATGATGACGCAATGAAACCTGATGCCCCGGGTTTTCAACTCCTTGCATGCCTGAATCAGGAGGGTATGTCCCTTTTTTTCGATCAGGCTGCCAACCGATGTGAGCTGGATTGTTTCACCAATACACCGGTCAGGCACCAGCCTGAAGGCATCCAGATCCACCCCGCAGCGGATGACATGGATTTTAGAGGCTGTCAGGGAAGGATTCTTTTCGAGCATGGCTCGTTTGTTGTAGTCAGAGATTGTGATCAGCCTGTCAGCGGCATCTGTAGTCCAGTGGAACAGATCGCTTTTGCTTGAATAGATATCAAAGGCATGCGTTGTGAGGGTATAGGGACGGTGGATCAATGCGCTTATAATGGCAGCCGATACCGCTGAAAGCCAGGCAAAATGCGTATGGATGGACTGGATCTGACGTTTCCGCATCACCTCCGCCAGCCAGACGCTCTTTAGAAAGATGACCAGTCTTTTCAGATAGATAGAAATAGAAAAGGACCGCTGGATCGACAGGGTTCTTATCAAGCGAAAGTAAGTTTTGGGCTGTCTGAACATGGATTTGAGCTGCGCCAGCCAAAGCGCCGGCGCGTACAATGCCGGTGCATAGCGCACAACGGGTTGCAGTTCTGCAGATACGGGATGAACAGGTCCCGGTTTTGGTGGCAACAATGAATAAATGGTCACCTGCCGTCCCAGGCCTATAATTCTTCGAATTTCCTCCGCCACAAATGTTTCCGTCACACTGGGAAATCGAAGAAGAATGTAGGCGATTTCCGTTTCATCCATTTCAGCCAACCCTTCAATCGCTGCCGTGTGTTTCTGGTAAAAATGCCTTAAAATCCGTTTCACTTCGCCTGAAGGGCACAGAATCTGTGAAGCGGATTTTTGTACAAAGCCAGCCGAAGCTGTAGTTTATCCGGCGCTGTAAAATTCCTTAATCGCCTCCGCGACGGCCATGATTTCATCGTCGGTGAGTTCGGCGAACATGGGAAGTGAAAGGATGCTCCCAACCGCCTTTTCGGTGACAGGCAACATGCCTTCTCTGTACCCTAAATGTGCGAATGCCTTTTGAAGATGGATGGGCACGGGGTAATGTATGCCGGTGAAAATGCCCTTACTCTTGAGCCAGGCTTGCAGTTCATCGCGCCTGGGCGCCTGGATCACATATAAATGATACACACAGGTGTTCTCCGGGCGTTCAAAAGGCGTAATTACAGGCGTATCCTTCAGTAAATCGGTATACAGGTGGGCATGTTCGCGACGCAGCCGGTTCCATTCAGCCAGGTGAGGCAGCTTTGCCAGCAAAACCACCGCCTGAATTTCATCCGGCCGTGCATTCATGCCGATTAAGTCATGGTAATAGCGCTTTTCGGAGCCGTGATCGCGAAGCATGGCTACTTTTTTATAAACTTCGGGATCATTGGTGGTGATGAATCCGCCTTCGCCATACGCGCCCAGATTTTTTGAAAAATAAAAACTGAAGGCAGCCGCTTTCCCCACACTGCCGGCTTTTCGGCCTTTGTATTCGGCGCCGTGCGCCTGGCAGGCATCTTCAATCACCTGTAAACCATACTGTTCAGCCAGATCCAGCAAGGGATCCATGTCCGCCATCTGCCCATAAAGATGCACCGGCAAAATCGCTTTTGTATTGGGCGTGATTAACTCTCGAACTTGAGACACATCCATCAAATAGGTCTGCGGGTCAATATCAACAAATACCGGTTTGGCTCCGGCCAGGGCAATCGCCTCAGCCGTGGCGATAAATGTATTCGCGGTAGTGATCACCTCATCGCCCGGACCAATGCCAAGTGCTCGTAAAATGATGTGCAGAGAGGCCGTACCATCGCTGATGCCTGCGCCGTATTTTGCCTCGCAGAATTTTGAAAATTCACTCTCAAGCGTCCGAACATTCTCCCCAAGGAAAAGCTGCATGCTATCCAATACACCCTCAATACCGGCGAAAATTTGTTCTTTCAGGGGATCATATTGTTTGTGTAAGTTGACCAATGGAATTGTCATCGGGTTTGCTCCAATTCATTTTGAGGATGTAATACCCTGGCTGGGTTCCCGGCTACGATCGTATTGGGCGCGACATCGTGCGTCACCACACTGCCTGCCCCCACAATGGCTCTCTCACCAATCGTGACACCGCAAAGAATGGTGGCATTGCTACCTATGGAGGCGCCCTTTTTTACAACAGTTGGAACACACACCCAATCGGCTTCCGTTTGCAGTTCTCCATCCTCGGTTGTCGAGCGGGGATACTTATCGTTGATGAAAGTGACGCCGTGACCGATGAATACATAATCTTCAATCTCCACCCCCTCACAAATAAAAGAATGGCTTGAAATTTTTACCCGGCGGCCAATTTTTGCCCCTTTCTGGATCTCAACAAATGCGCCAATTTTGCATTCATCACCTATCTGGCAGCCGTACAGGTTTGCAAACCCGTAAATCTTTACGTTAATGCCCAGAACGACATCAGGCGCGATGCGAACAAATTCACCCATTACCATGAGATCCTCTCCTGATTTGCGCCATTTCTATTCAGAGAATTTTGGGCTGCTTCCAATACTTTGACCACCGCCAACCCATTTTTTCCTCCGCTTTGCGGCTCACAATGGTTTTCAATGCAGTCAAGAAAATGCTGGCATTCCACCCGCAACGGTTCTGTAAAGCGGATGTTTGGAATGATGACATCCCCATATCGATAGCTGAAGTGAAAATCGGCGAATGTGTCGGTGTACGGCAGTTTATCAATCCCGATATCGTAAATTTTGATCTTCTCTGTGGCCTCCACATCGTTATAAACAAGCATTTTTTTACTTCCTACCACGGTTGTGCGGCGCACCTTTTTGGGGTCTAACCAACTGACGTGAATGTGTGCCAAAATATTCTCAGGAAACTGCATATCTACATAGACGACATCATGAATACCTTCAAAAACGCATGGTGCGCCGTGCGCGCATACTGAAACCGGCCGGTTTCCCAACAGATACATCAAGATGGAAATATCATGGGGCGCCAGATCCCACAATACATTCATATTGGCTTGAAACAAACCCAAACTGAGCCGGGCGGTGTCGACATAATAGATCTGCCCCAGTTCGCCGCTTTCAATCACACGTTTCATGGCGTGTACTGCGTTGTTGTACTCGTAGGTATGCCCTACCATCAGTACAAGCTTCCGTTCTGCGGCAATCTTAATCAACTCCTCCGCATGTTCAGCTTTGGTGGTGAAGGGCTTTTCAACCAGTACATGATAACCATGCTCCAATACTTCTTTTGCGAGAGGATAATGTGTGATCGGCGGCGTGGCAATGACCACCGCGTCTAGGTCCTGATCGAACAGCTCCTTATAATTTGTAGTCACCTTTACGCGAGGGTATTTGGCGTTGATGGTCGCCAGGCGATCTTCGTTTAGATCGCTCACAATGACCACTTCAGATTGGGGAATTTCGACGAAATTTCTGATCAGATTTGGTCCCCAATAACCATTTCCGATCACCCCTACCCTTATCTCACCCATCATACTTCCCTCCCTTCCCAACAAACGGATCTTCACATGTGATCAAAAACCTTTACCAGGCTAAATTTGAAAAATGAGAGCAACAAACTATGTATGCTGGCTTAATCCTGGTTTTGGTATTTACTGATCAACTCCCTTATCTGTTTGTTTTCGAAGGAAGAACCTGCGGAGGTTGAGAATTACCTTCCAGTTCGGTTTAAATGCAAACCAATTCTTTACTGCCGGTTTTGCCCGGCCTTCATCCCCGGGGTGATAGTAATAACCCGTCGAAGATGGTATGGCATTCAACACCACGCCAATCACTTTTGTCCCAGTTTGGTTAAGATGCTGCAAAGCCTCCCGGACTGTGTGCCCACGAGTATAGTTGGCGCGTACCACCAGGATCACCCCATCGACAATCGATGCCAGCATACTTGCATCTGCAACGGGCAGCACCGGGGGACAATCGATCAACACGATATCAGCCTGGTCGCTCAGGGACTGGAGCAAACCCTGCATTTTGACTGAACTCATGACTTCCAATGGGCTTACAGGGGTTTTCCCACTAGGTAATATCTTTAATCCGTCAATTTTGGTTTCGTACACTCGTTGCTTAATGGCCCCTTCCATCAGAGCATCGGCAAGTCCGTTTTCTTGTTCAATATCGAACAGTCTGTGCAGATCAGGGCGTCGAAGATCGGCATCAACAGCAATTACTTTTTTCCCCAAACGTGCTAGCGTTACAGCCAGATTGGCAACAACAAAGGATTTTCCCTCTGCTGGAGAAGGGCTGGTGACAAGAATGACTTTTGCCGGTTGTTTGGATGTGGCAAAACTGATATTGTGGGCGGTGATGAGAAATGCTTCAGAGATGGGTGAGAGCGGGCTGCTGAGCACTGCCGGGTTGGCGCCAGAACTCTTCATATAATTGAGTTTCCCCAGGATATTTACACCCACTTCTTTTGCCGTATCATCTGCAGTACGGATTGTGTCATCCTGATTATCAAGAATGAGCGCCCCCACCGTGCCAATTAAAGCTCCCATTAAGATAGCCAGACCGATATATAACACAGGGCTGGTAGACGGTGATTCAGGAATGCGGGCAATTTCAGTGACATAAACTGATTCGGCAGAGTCTCTACTTAATTGCTCCATCCGCTCATAATCATCTTCAATCTCCAGGCGTGAAGCGCGGTCAGTTGTCTGTACTCTCTCCAGATAACTGATTTCGATTTCTGCATTGACACGTGTTGCCGAAAGATCTGTGATAGACTGCTGAATTTCTTCCTGTTTGGTTTGCAGATCGGTCAGGCTGTTTTCAACTTTTTCCAGGCGTCTTATATAGGGTTCTGCCACAGAACCTTGAATATGATTGATAAACTCATCGGCGATGGTGTTTGCCAACAACACAGCAAAATCCACATTCGTTGAGGTTACTGATAACTGGATCAACTGCGTATCCGCGATTGGATCTACGTCAACCATTCTCTGAATGGTGTCGACATTTTGGGTCAGTTCCAGACGGTCAATCGCTTTCTGCAGGACAACCTGGCTTTGCAGAATTTGAGAATACGTTTGTGTCAGGCGTTCACTGGCAAGAATGGACGAGTAGTCAATATAGCCTGACGCCAGTTCCTGTCTGACCAGCAGCAACACCGTCGCCTTATAAGGCAATAGCGGTCTAGTTTCGGGTACCGCAGCGGGCTGGAAAACCTGAATAAAGTCAGTCACCTGCTCTACCAAGAGCTCATTTGCGCGTTTATCATCCTGGAGTAGACGGATGTCTGTTTGAGTTTCTGCCAAGGATGTTTCCAGTTGGGTCAATTCATCGGTAACCCTGATCTCGCTGGCATACAAATCATCAATTTTTGCCTGTGTCGATGTGATTTTCTCATCATAGGTTTGCAGATCAGTCTGCATGTTCGACAATCCCGGTGCATACACCTCGGATTGCGTCGCGTGGATAAACGACACAAATTTGCGCGTAAGGGCGTTTGCAATGGCAGCCGCCTTTTCAGGGGACTGATTTTCTACAGTCACTTTCACCAATTGTGTTGCAGGGATGGTTTGGGTGGTAATTTGCTTGGCCAGTGCCCCAACCGAAATATTAAGGTCCAATTCTTCAATGACCTCTTCAAGAATTGCTTTCGATTTCAGCATTTCACTGTAGGTGGAAGCCAGCCGCTCGGCAGCGATGATGGCGTTGTATTCGTTGGTTAGAGATTCCTTGGAAGGTTCAACATATAGCACTGCGCTGGTAGCGTATATTGGCGGCATCTGTGAAGTGATAATGGCCCCCGCCACACCTCCCAATATGATGCAAACCAGGATAATCCATCCCCAATCTCGAATCAACGAGAAAAACCAGCGCAACACAAAAGTTCCTTGATTTGGCATAAAGTCCTCCTGCGACCTATGGCCTGTGTGCCGTTATTCCGCCGAGTTAAATTATGTGGTAAGTTTGTCTGTCATCGAAAAGCAAAAACAGGTATCTTTTCCGGTTTTTACCCGTAAATCTTCAAGAAACCTTTACTTTTCTCGACTCTTCTTACCAATAAGTATTATTTTGGGAAATTGATTATTTTGAGCATTTACGTATTATTTATCTTTCGAACGTAAAAAATGCGTAAATATTGTTAATATTTTATCATAAGACCCTCCTGAAATACAACAGGTGAAATACTGAATTGTTACATGAAAGTAGAAATTTTGTTAATTAAATCAATATTTTTTTATACTGATTTATAAAATGGCAAAAACCAACCCTTTACTTACAGTTATTTTTTAATAGTTTGGTAATATTTCGGTTGAATGGCGAATCATGGCACCCTGCTCAATCTCTATCATTCTGACTTCCTGCTTGACTCTTCTGTTACCTGAATAGACCACGGTTCGTTTGGCGTTCGTTATTACACCTGGCAGTGACTCTGCCAGGTGTAATAACATGTGCGTGCTGTCGGCGTCGTCACCGTCATTGACGGCGAACACACCGCTCTTTGAAATATGAGGGAGGTTCGATTAACGTAATTTATCTGATTACGCGCTGGCGGTCTTCACCGCCTGCGGCAGAAGCACGCGCAGTGCCTCCACCAGACGGTCCAGATCGGCGAGGGTGTTATAACATTGCACCGAGATGCGCACCAGCTTGAGTCCGTTCCACTCGATCAGCGGAACCTCCACTTTGTATTCGTCATACAGACGTGCTTTCAAAACGTCAATATCCGTGTTTGGGGGCAGCAGGCAGGCCGCCATCTGACTGTACAGATCCGACTCATCCGGATAAGCCGCCGGCAGACCGGTGACCTCACGGATGCGTGGCAAAACCGTCTTCAGCAGGTCATGACAGGCACTGCGCACCTCTTCCCAGTGATTCGCCTGCAAATACTCAATAGCCATCGGTACCGAAAAATAGGCCGAGGGGTCATGCGTACCGGTCCATGTCAGATCATCCAGAAACTGCGATCCGGCGCTCTTCTTCGGCTCGGCGTGGCGGCCCCAGCTCACAATCATCGGCTCAACCATTTTCTGCATATCACGGCGCACATACAGGAAACCCGCTCCCTTGGGACTGAGCATCCACTTATGGCAGTTGCCGGTGTAGAAATCGGGGTCGAACGAAGCCAGATCCAACGGGATCTGGCCGGGTGCGTGTGCTCCGTCAATGACGGTGATGATCCCGCAGGCGCGAGCTTTACGGCAGATCGCTTCCACGGGCAGGCGCAGTGCGGTGGGTGAGGTGATGTGGCTCAGGTAGATCACACGTGTGCGCGGGGTGACACCCTGCCAGAACTGCTCGAAGATCTGTTCTCCGGACTCAGCCGGGTAAGGCACCGGCTGGTACACATAACGCGCACCGCTCATCTGGCAGGTGTACTCCCAGGCGTAGTTGCAGGCGCCGTATTCGTGATCGGTGGTGAGAATCTCATCACCGGGGTTGAGATTCAGCGAACGGGTCGCGATGTTCACACCGTGGGTGGCGTTGGGGACAAACGCCAGATCATCGCCATTCACATTCAGGTAATGCCCAAGCGCATGACGGGCTTCGCGATCCAGTTGGGCGTGTTCGCGTCCTAACAAAAGCACAGGCTGATTTTCAAGGCGGATTTGCCACTGCCGGTACGCTGTAAACACCGGTTTGGGGCAGGCGCCGAACGAACCGTGATTGAGAAAGGCGATTGAAGGGTCAAGCAGAAATTGGGATTGGAAGGGATTGGTCATGGCGCAATTATACGCCCGAGGGAAGATTGCAAGCGAAAACGCCCCGGCGACATCCCCTTGACTCTGCTTCTCAAACGATATACAATTTCACTAATCTTTATCAAAACAGGCGATGAAGAGGACGAGTAAGAAACGTACATCGGCACAGAGAGCAGGCGATTGGTGAGAATCCTGCCCGAGAGGCGCTTCTGAATGGACCTTGGAGTTGCAGGGCAAAACGCAAGGAGTAGCCCGCGCCGGACGCCCCCGTTATCGGGCCAGGGTATACCTGTCATTGACAGCGTACCTGATCGAGTGAAGCTGGCTCTCTTTCCCCGCTGCATCACCGGCGGGGTTTTTCGTTAAAACCCGCCCCCCGGAAAGAGAACACATACGCACCAGCTTAATTTGGGTGGCACCACGGACCGAGCGTTCGTCCCATACAGGGATGAACGCTTTTTTGTTTAATGATGAATCAAAACAGGAGAATATTATGTCAGACACAACACGTTTTCTTTTGAATGAATCGGATCTGCCGAAGTTCTATTACAACATCGCTGCCGACAGCCCCGTTTCGCCCTCGCCGGTACTCAATCCGCTCACCATGCAGCCGGTGACCCCCGACTTTCTGTCGGTTTTGTTTCCCATGGAGCTGATTCAACAGGAGATCAGCACCGAGCGCTATCTGGAGATCCCGGAAGAGGTGCGTGAGATCTACAAACTGTACCGTCCCACCCCGCTCCAGCGCGCCATCCGGCTGGAGAAACTGCTGGGGACCCCGGCGCATATCTACTTTAAAAATGAGAGCGTTTCCCCGGCCGGCAGCCATAAGCTTAACACCGCCATTCCGCAGGCTTTTTACAACAAGGCCGCGGGAACGCGCGCGTTGACCACCGAAACGGGAGCCGGGCAGTGGGGCTCGGCGCTTTCGATGGCCTGCAAAATGTACGACCTGGATCTGGAGGTGTACATGGTTAAGGTATCCTATCAGCAGAAGCCTTACCGTCGCATCTTGATGGAGTCCTACGGCGCACAGGTGTTCGCCAGCCCCACCGATCGCACGGATTATGGCAAACAACTGCTTGCCGAAGACCCGAACAATCCCGGCTCGCTGGGGATTGCCATCTCCGAGGCAGTTGAGGTGGCGGTAAAATCCGGCGGTGTAAAAAAGTACAGCCTGGGGTCGGTGCTGAGCCATGTGCTTATTCACCAGAGCATCATCGGCGAGGAGGCTCTGAAGCAGATGGATCTGGCTGGCGAGTACCCGGATGTGGTGATCGGCTGTGTGGGGGGCGGATCCAACTTTGCCGGTCTGGCGTTCCCGTTTTTACGCCAGAACCTGCGTGACGGGCAGCGTACTCGCCTGCTGGCGGTGGAACCCACCGCCACACCGTCGCTGACACGCGGGGTATATACCTTTGACTATGGCGATACTGCCCGCATGGCGCCCATCACCAAAATGTACACGCTGGGACATACCTTTGTGCCGGCCGGCATCCACGCCGGGGGGCTGCGCTATCACGGTATGGCCTCCAGTATCAGCGCTCTCTACGACGCCGGGTTGATCGAGGCGCGCGCGGTGAAGCAGCGTGAAACCTTTGAAGCCGCACTCACCTTTATGAACGCGGAGGGCATTGTACCCGCACCGGAAAGCGCCCACGCCATTCGGTCCGCCATTGATGAGGCGCTGGATGCCAAAGCTAAAGGTGAGAAACGCGTCATCCTGTTCAACCTGTCGGGTCACGGGCATTTTGATCTGTCGGCGTACCAGAAATATCTGGCCGGAGAATTGGAAGACTATGAATATCCGGCTGAGGCGGTTCAGGAGGCCATGCGGAATCTGCCCCAGGTGAGTATCCCGCAGGTGTAACCGGGCAACCGCTTTGTGACCCCTCCCGTGGAGGGGAATAAATAAACCAGCGAGGTGCCAGGCCCTCAACGGAACAGAACAGGAAAACCGGCGGACAAAATCGACTATAATTTAGGCCTATCACGGAGAAAGAGAAGCAAAGCGAACCTATGGAAACCAGAAAACGTGTCTTTTCAGGCATTCAGCCTTCGGGCAACACCCACATCGGAAATCTGCTCGGGGCAATCCGTCACTGGGCCGCACACCAGACCGAGAGCGACAACCTGTACTGCGTGGTGGATCTGCACGCCATCACCGTGTACCAGGATCCGGCTG
>CAZHMZ010000009.1:0-45765 GCA_964532655.1 uncultured Anaerolineaceae bacterium | reverse complement strand
CGGCCTTATGGCCGCCCGTTGTTTCAACATCAATATTCCGTTACGCGTTACATCGTGCTGGTTTTCTCGCGTTCCGGGTTGGGATATTGTGGTGGCTGCACCGAATCGGGCATGCTGCTGCGGTAAGGCTTTCCGTCGGTGGTCCGTTCAAACTCCTCGCGGACGGTTTTCAGCAGACCCGGCTGGGTATAAAGATCGATCGCGGAAAGCGCCATGATTTTAGCGGCATGCAGCATGCCTTTGTGACCGATCGACATGGAGCCGGTAGCCACATTGGCCCAACTGTGCCCGGGCGCGCCGGTGACGTTGCAGGCTGTGTACAGCATACTGAGCGGCGCAACACGGCTCAGATCTCCCACGTCGGTGGAACCGGTACGCACCTCGCCCTCGTCCAGGGCGCACATATTGCCGGCAATCAACGGCTTTCCCTTGGACTCTTCGATCACCTTTTTCGCTTCGGGAGGCAACTGATTGATTTTCACTGCTTCAAAGTAATCTTCCCCTCTTTCGTTTGGGAAGGCGTCGTTGATTTTTTGCGCATAGACGTATTCCTGTTCGGTGAAGTGGATCGGCCCGACCAGTTTCATGTTTTCATACTGCAAATCCGCCAGAGTGTAATTGTTCAGGATGGCGGAGGTCGAGTTGTCAAACAGTTCTTCCACGCGCGTTTCCGTCATCATGGCGGCACCCTCGGCAATTTTGCGTACCCGATTGGTCACATCTTCCATTTCTTCCGGTTTATGGGCGCGCACGTAATACCATACCTCAGCTTCTGCCGGCACCACGTTGGGCAGATCACCGCCGTGGGTGATGGCATAGTGCAGCCGAACATATTGCGGGACGTGCTCCCGCAGGTAGTTGACGCCCACGTTCATCAATTCCACCGCATCCAGCGCGGAGCGCCCCAGGTGCGGAGATCCGCCGGCATGCGCGGTTCGCCCATGAAAACGGAAATGGATGTGGTTTACACCCACGCACGAGCCTTTGGTGGCGGTGTTGAGTGAGCCGGGGTGGTAGTTGAAGGCCACATCCAGATCATTGAATACGCCGGCGCGCGCCATAAATGCCTTCGCGCCCCCGCCTTCCTCAGCCGGGCAGCCGTAATACCGCACGGTACCCTGGTGGCCGTTTTTTTCAAGCCATACTTTTACCGCTTCGGCGGCAGCCATACAGCCGGTACCCAACAGATTGTGCCCACAGCCGTGCCCGGGAGCACCGGGTGTCAGCGGTTCCTGGGTGGGCTGGTTCTTCTGTGAAAGGCCTTTGAGGGCGTCATATTCACCGGCAAAACCGATCACCGGCGAACCCTGGCCCCACTCGGCCACAAAGGCCGTATTGATGCCTGCCAGATCCCAGGTGATCCTGAAACCCTTCGATTCCAGATAATCGGCCTGAATTTTGGAGGATTTGAACTCATGCCAGGGCAGCTCCGCAAATTCCCAGATGCGGTCGGAGATGTATGTATAAGCGGCGCGATGGTCTTCAAGCCATTGGATCAGGGCGAGTTTTTCCATCATGCACTCATTCTCTTTCCGGGTTGGGGTAAACAGGCGGCTGCACATGGGCGGGGATGGGGTTCTTGTAGCGTTTGCCCTGGGTGGCTGTCATAAATTCTTCGCGTGCTTTTTGAATATGAACCGGATCGGTAAACAGGTCATAGGCGGTGGCGGCCATGGTACGGGCAGCATGCATCATACCTTTGTGACCGATCGTCGAACCCACCGAGGCAGTGGTGCCCCAGTTGTGACCCGGCACGGCCACAGGACCGCAGGCCGTCCATACCATAGACAGCGGGGTGATCAGGCTGACATCACCCACATCAGTGGAACCGGTGGCGACCACATCAAGGTCATATGGTGGAATATTGATTCCCCACAGCGGTTTATCCTTCACCTCATCCAACAGATGCTGATCTTCCGGTTTCAGCTTGATGCTTTCCAACTCACGGGTGAAATATTCTTTGGGGTAGCGGTCGGTCAGTTCCTGCGCAAATTTCATCTCATCATCGGTGAATTGAATCGAGCCCAGAGCCTTCATATTCTCAAACTGTAGATCTGCCAGGTAATGATTGCTCAACACATACGAGCAGGCGCCCTGGAAGATCTCTTCCATGGTTGTCTCAGTCATCAAAGCCGCTCCCTGTGCGACCTTACGCACACGGGCCAGCAGTTCGTCCATCTCCTCAGGTTTATGGGCGCGCAGAAAATACCACACTTCGGCTTCGGCGGGTACCACGTTGGGCAGATCACCGCCATGCGTGATGACATAATGCATGCGTACATTGCTTGTGACGTGTTCACGCAGGTAATTCACGCCCACGTTCATCAATTCCACCGCGTCCAGCGCGGAGCGTCCAAGGTGCGGAGAGCCGCCGGCATGGGCGGTGCGCCCGTGGAAACGGAATTTGATATCGGACAACCCCACCATGCTGCCCTTTGAGGCTGAGTTGGTGGATCCGGGATGGTAGTTCAGCGCCACATCCAGGTCATCAAATACACCGTCACGGGCCATAAAGGTCTTACCGGCCAGCACTTCTTCGGCCGGGCAACCGTAGTAGCGGATGGTGCCTTTGCGGCCGGTATCTTCCAGCCAATGGCGGATGGCAACTGCCGCGGCCAGACCGCCGGTTCCCAGCAGGTTATGACCGCAGCCATGCCCTGCCCCACCGGGTACTACCGGTTCCGGGGTGGTCTGCACCTTTTGCGAAAGAGAGGCCAGCGCGTCGTACTCGCCCAAAATACCGATGGTCGGTTTACCGGAACCCCACTCAGCCACAAAAGCGGTGTTGATGCCGCCGATATCCCACTTTACCCTGAAGCCGGCTTCTTCCAGATAGTCAGCCTGGTATTTTGAGGATTTGAACTCGTGGTAGGCAGGCTCGGGGTTGGCCCAGATAAAATCGGCCATTTTGATGAACGGCTCTTCATTCTCATACAACCATTGAACGATGTCTTCCTTGGTCTTCATCTCGGTCCTTTCAATTATTTATAAGGATTGGGGTAACGCGGCGGTTGAACTGACGCCGGTAGCGGGCTTTTATAGGGATGATCCTGGGTGGCTTTTTCAAATTCTTCGCGTGCTTTCTGTACAATTTCAGGCTTTGAGAAACAATCCATGGCTGCAACGGCCATGATTTTGGCTGCGTGCAACATGCCTTTATGCCCAATCGAAGATCCGCTGGATGCCACGGTGCCCCAGCAGTGGCCGCTGGTGCCGGTGGGGATGCAGGTGGTGTTGAGCATGCTCAACGGGGTAATCTGACTGACATCGCCCACATCGGTGGAACCGGTTTCAACACGTTCTTCATCAAGGGGAGGCAGATTGAATGGGATCAGCGCGGCGCCGTGATACTGCTCAATCAGTCTGGCAATCTCCGGTGAGGCTTTCATTTGTTTTGCCATGGCGAAGAAGTTTTCGACATTTTCTGCCGGATAGCCGTTGTTGATCTTTTCAGCATAGGCGATCTCTTCAGGAGTGAATTCCATATCTCCCACCACCTGCATGGCTTCATATTGCAGATCCGCCAGGGTGTGATTGCTCAGAACCGCCGAGCAGGCCGAGCGGAACACTTCTTCCACACGGGTTTCGGTCATCATGGCGGCTCCCTCAGCGATCTTCCGTACGCGATTGGTCACCTCTTCCATTTCCTGCGGTTTGAGGGCGCGGATGAAATACCATACCTCTGCTTCGGCAGGCACCACGTTGGGTAAATCACCGCCATGGGTGATGGCGTAGTGCATACGTACATTACTGGTTACATGTTCGCGCAGGTAGTTGACACCCACATTCATCAGTTCTACCGCGTCCAGCGCGGAGCGGCCGAGATGCGGAGAGCCGCCGGCGTGGGCGGTACGGCCGTGGAAGCGGAATTTGATATCATTCACGCCCACCGCACTGGATTTGGAGGCCATATTGATGGAACCGGGGTGATAGTTAAAGGCGCAGTCCAGATCATCGAACACGCCGGCGCGGGCCAAAAAGGTTTTGCCATAGGTGTTTTCTTCAGCCGGGCAGCCGTAATAGCGGATGGTTCCGGGTGTGCCGGTTTCTTCCAGCCAGCGTTTGACTGCCGCGACCGATGCCAGGCAGCCCGTTCCCAGCAGGTTATGCCCGCAGCCATGCCCGGGTTCCCCAGCCTGGATGGGTTCTTTGACCGGCAGCCGTTTTTGCGACAATCCTTCCAGCGCATCATACTCGCCCAGGAAGCCAATGATTGGTTTTCCAGTGCCCCACTCGGCGGTAAAGGCGGTTTGCAGGCCGCCCACCTCCCATTCGATCTTGAAGCCCTGTTTTTCGAGATAATCAGCCTGTAATTTTGATGATTTGAATTCACGATGAGAAATTTCGGCGTATTCCCAGATCCGGTCGGCCATCTCAAAAAAATCGGCGCGGTTCTGGTCCAGCCATTGAATCAGATCCTGTTTGGTTTGCATGCGTTTCCTTTTCTCAGTTATTTTGTTTGTTTTTCAGGATTTTCATAATGCCGGGGTCTGACCTCGGGCGGGATGGGGCATTGATACGGCTGCCCGTGCGTGGATTGCAGAAACTCTTCACGTGCTTTCTGCAGGATTTGTGGATCGGTAAAGCAATCCATGGCGGAGAGAGCCATGATTTTGGCAGCGTGCAGCATCCCCTTGTGTCCGATGGAAGAACCGCAGGCTGCCACAGTGGCCCAAGAATGCCCGGGTGTGGCGAGCGGCTCACAAGCCGTATTGAGCATCGACAGCGGGGTAATCCAACTCACATCGCCCACATCGGTCGATCCGGTGCCGGTTTTTCCTTCATCCAGCGCTGGATAATTCTCCGCGGCCAGAACCTGACCCTTCATTTGCTCATAAATGGCCGAGAATTTTGGCAGCAAGTGATCCTGCACAGCCTGATCCAGTTCTTTTTCAGGGAAGTTGCTGCGCAGTTTGCGGGCGTATTCTTCTTCTTCGGCGGTAAACGGGATGGGACCGATCACCTGCATATTGTCGTATTGCAAATCGGCCAGCACATGATTGCTCAACAGCCCCGAACAACCCCCCAGGATAATCATCTCAGCCTGGGTCTCGGTCATCAGGGCAGCCCCCTCGGAGATTTTATTCACCCTGGCGGTTACCTCTTCTACCTCAGCCGGTTTTTCGGCGCGGATGAAATACCACACTTCGGCTTCGGCGGGTACCACATTGGGCAGGTCGCCGCCGTGGGTGATGGCATAGTGGATGCGCACTTTTCCGGTCACATGCTCGCGCAGGTAATTCACCCCCACATTCATCAGCTCCACCGCGTCCAGCGCAGAGCGGCCCAGGTGCGGAGAGCCGCCGGCATGAGCGGTGCGTCCGTGAAAGCGGAACCGGATATCTTTCATCCCCACTGAACTTCCTTTTGCCGCTGTGTTAATTGAGGAGGGATGGAAGTTGAAGGCTGCATCCAGATCATCAAACGCGCCTTCGCGGGCCATGAAGACCTTACCGTCGCCGTTTTCCTCGGCGGGACAGCCGTAATATCGCACCGTTCCGGCACTGCCTGTGGCCTGCAGCCATTCTTTCACGGCTGCCGCAGCAGCCAGACCGCCTACCCCCAGCAGGTTATGCCCGCAGCCGTGACCGGGTTGACCTGGCTGGAGCGGATCCGGAAATGGCTCACGGCTTTGCGAAAGGTTTGACAGGGCATCATATTCACCCAAAAAGCCGATCACCGGCCTTCCGTGTCCCCATTCGGCGCAAAACGCAGTGTTCAATCCCTTGTAATTTCGGCTGACCGAAAATCCCATTTTCTCCAGCGCATTCGCCTGTAGATTGGCGGCAAAAAATTCCTGAAGAGATAGCTCAGGTTTTTCCCAGATGGCATCAGCCATGCGGACAAAAACACCCTGATTCTCTTCAATCCAGTGGATGACATCCAGTTTGGTTTTCATATATTTTCTCTTTTGCTGTGGTAATGATTTAGACCTGGAAGCACGACCGGGCCAAAGTTATTGTACGCCAGGTTCCATACGGTGGCAAGCGAACCTGCCGGGTTTTCTTTAACATTAGCATGCTGTTATACTGGAAACCTGGTGGGTTTCAGCCTGCCGGGACAATCATTTACATTTATCACAACGAGGCGATGGATGCAAAAGAAACGACTGCGCGACTATCAGCTGGCAATCGGGGAGATGGAAACCGGACCCAACAATACGTTAACCGACGTTCCCGGGGTACGGGTAGGGCATGTTACCCTGAACTCCGGACAGGGCTGGATGGAGCCGGGAAAAGGTCCCGTGCGCACCGGTGTGACCGCCATTCTGCCACACGGCGGAAATATTTATCAGAATAAGGTTCGTGCGGCGGTGACCACCCTGAACGGGCACACCAAGGTGGCCGGATTGGAGCAAATCCGCGAAATGGGTGTGATCGAAACCCCAATCGTGCTGACCAATACCCTGAATGTAGGGCTGGCCTTCGACGCTCTGGTGGAATATACCCTGCGCAACAATGATCCGCGTGAAGTAGGTTCGGTGAACCCGGTGGTAGGCGAAACGAACGACAGCCCCCTGAACGATATCTGGGGCCGGCATGTGAAGCAGGAACACGTTTTACAGGCCATTGAGAATGCCACCACGCAGCCGGTAGAAGAAGGCGCTGTCGGCGCCGGCCGGGGCACCTCCTGTTTTGGCTGGAAGGGCGGTATTGGCAGTTCAAGCCGGAAATTGCCCGATTCAATGGGCGGTTATACGGTTGCCACCCTGGTGCAGTCCAATTTCGGTGAATCCCGCAATCTGAACGTGTGTGGCGTGCCGGTAGGGCGATTTATTCAGCCCCCTGAGGAAGTGGAGATGGATAAACCGCAGGGTTCCATCCTGATGATACTAGCCACCGATGCGCCGGTGGATCAGCGACTGTTGGAGCGTATGTGCCTGCGCGGGGGGATCGGATTGGGCAGGGCCGGAAGCATCTACGGTAACACCAGCGGCGATGTGGTGATCGGTTTCACCACCGCCAATCAGGTTTCCTGGCGCCCGCTCAAACTGGTTGTACGGGCAGATCTGTTGATCGCCAACAATCAGGTGCTGAGCTACCTGTTCCAGGCTGCCGCAGACTGCATGGAAGAATCGATCATCAATTCTTTGTTTGCCGCCGAAACGGTCGAAGGTGTGGACGGACATATTCGTCATCACCTGCCGGTGGAACAGGTGGTAGAGATGGTCAAAAAAGGCAAGCAGTAAATCTTGCAAGCAATCGGTGATATATCATCAGAAAAGCCGGGGGCTAACCGGCGGTGAGAAAAGAAAAATTACAAACGGTGAGGGTAAAACCTCACCGTTTTATGTTTTGAGTTCATTCCCATTAATGCGTGAAAAATGGATCCCCCGGATACTCGAATTGTATAGAAGAGAATGTGCAAACATGGAGCCTTTGTGATGGCTCGCATCTCCAAACTAGGCTTCGCTCAGGCTGCCGATTTCAAGCAGGTTGCCCTCCGGGTCGGCGACATAAAAGTTGCGGATACCGAAAGAAAAGGTCATGGGTTCTCCGGTCGGAAATCGCACACCCAACTTCGATAGTCGCTCATATTCCACATCCACATCCGCAAAGTGGGGCAACCAGAGGGCAATTTCAAACGTTTGATTGATTCCCTTGGGAGGGACGTAATTCTCCCCAATTGCCTGAGCGAATGCTTTCCTGCTGTACATGAACAGGGATAATGCGCCGCTTGCCGTCTCAAACTCCGCGAAATTTCCGCCATTCCATTCAGTATGAAAGCCCAATGTATCTCTGTAGAATCGGACCATACTGTCCATGTCATCGGCGAGCAGGCACGCGCCTACCCTCACATCTCGTCCGATCATGTCATCCACCTCCAGTGGTTTCGTTTCCTAGCGGGTCTTCGGATCCAGCGCGTCGCGCAAACCATCACCAAACAGGTTGATGCACAAAACGATAATGAACACAGCCAGCCCCGGATAGACTGACATCCACCAGGCGGTACGTAAAAAGCTGCGGCCGGAGTTCAGCATGGCGCCCCATTCAGGCGAGGGAGGTTGAGCGCCCAAACCGATATAACTCAATCCGGCGGTGGTCATGATGGCGCCGCCCAGGCCCAGTGTGGCGTACACCAAAATAGGGCCCATCATATTGGGCATGATATAACGCGCCATGATACGCGAATCTTTTGCGCCGATCACCCGGGCTGAGTTGATGTATTCCATGTTCTTTACCCCAAGCACAGAACCGCGCACCAGGCGGGCGTAGCGGGGAATGGATGAGACCCCCAGAGCAATCAGCACGGTGGTCAGGCTGGGTCCAAGAGCGGCAACGATGGACAGCAGCAGCAGGATGGTTGGAAACGCCATGAAGACCTCGATAATTCGCTGCGTAAGATCATCAATCCAGCCGCCGATATAACCGGTACTGATACCTAAAATGACAGCCCCCACGATGGCGATTGTGATCCCCAGAAACCCAACCCGCAGGGATTCACGCCCGCCCCAAACAACCCGGCTGAAGATATCGCGTCCCAGATCATCAGTACCAAACAGATGTTCACTGCTGGGCGCCACAAGAACAGCGTTGTAGTCGATGCCGGTGGGATCGTGGGTGGCAATCAACGGAGCGAAAACGGTGATGAGGATCATGATGAGGACCACCACCAGGCCAATCACCGATAATTTATTCGCCCAAAAACGCAGCAAAGCCAGACGCCACGGGCTAAAATTGACGCTCTTTTTTCCGGGAGTTAAATCTGCATACCGGTTTTTCGTATCGGTGTCTGCATTGCTTGAGACGCTGGAAGAATTATCCATCTTATTGCCTTCTTTAGTTTGTGAAGCGAATACGCGGGTCAATAACGCCGTACAGCAGGTCTACCAGCAGATTAATCACCACATAAAAAGTGGCGATAAATAAGACCAATCCCTGTACCTGTGGAAAATCGCGTGCCGAAATGGCATTGACGGCGAACCGGCCCAACCCCGGACGGGCAAAAACAGACTCGATAAAAACTGTTCCGCCCAGGAGATCGGCAAAAAGCATCCCCAGATAGGTGATCACCGGGATGAGCGCATTGCGCAGGATATGGCGGATTTGGATGGTACGTTTTTTCAGGCCTTTTCCGTGGGCTGTGCGAACGTAATCCTCTTCCTTTACTTCCAGCACCGAACTGCGTGTCAGGCGCGCCAGCACAGCCGCCGGAGCAAGGCCTAAAGTGAAAGCCGGCAGGATGAGATCCTTCAAACCCTCTCCGCCGGTCACAGAGATCCATTTCAGGTTGATCCCAAAGATGATGATCAGGATGATCGCCAGCCAGAAGGAAGGGATCGAAAGACCTACCAGCGCTGTTAACATGGCGGCGTTGTCGACCAGCTTACCCCGGCTTTGAGCAGCGATGACCCCAATGGGGATGCCGAACAACGTGGCGAAAATCACCGCGGCGAACGCAAGCTGGGCGGTGCTGGGAAGCCGGTCCATGATTTCCTGCATCACGGGCGTCTGTCCGCGGATGGAACGACCCAGATCTCCCTGCACGGCGTTCACGATATAGCGACCGAACCGCAGCAGAAACGGATCATCAAGGTGCAGTTCTGCACGCAAGGTGGCGATTCTCTCGGGTGTAGCGCGTGTCCCCAGCATGATGACAACCGGATCACCCGGTGTCACCTCTGCGATAGCAAACACCAAAAAAGTGACACCGATCAGGATGGGGATCAGCATCAGGATTCTACGAAGGATGTATGTGGCCATAAGATGAAACCTTTCGGGGACAAGTAGTGCAAAGATGCGGTTTTTCGATGTTCAAATTACAGGGAAAGCTAATTGATACCAAAATTATACATTGTGATATACAAAGAAATTTGTCTGATACCACATTCGTCTCGAAATTACCTATTTTTGTGTAGCGGATTCTCCGCATTGGGTCAGCAATAATAACTATAAAATGAGAATAAAACGGGCCGGAAGTATAAGCTCCGGCCCATCAGATCACCAAATTTTCAGCGGTCAGCTAGATGATGCCCAGTTGTTTGCCGACTTTTCCGAAGACATCCAGAACACGCTCCAATTGTGCATCGGTATGGGTGGCCATGTAGCTGGTACGCAGAAGCTGCATTCCGGGCGGCACTGCCGGGGAGATGACTGGGTTGACGAACACGCCTTCATCAAACAGCATTTTCCAGATTTTGAAGGTATTCTCGTCATCGCCGATGATGATGGGGATGATCGGGCTGACCGACTCGCCGATATTGAAGCCGAGCGATTTGTAGCCTTTGCGCATAAAATCGCCGATCTGATTGACGCGTTCCACCCGTTCAGGCTCGTCACGCATCACATGCAGCGCTGCCAGCGCCGCGGCGGTATTGGAAGGCGGGATACTGGCGCTGAAGATCATCGACCGGGCGTGATGCTTGATATAGTCCACCACGTCAAACTCGCCGGCAATGAAGCCGCCCAGCGACGCAAACGATTTGCTGAAGGTGGACATGATCAGATCCACATCCTCCGTCAGGCCAAATTGAGCGGCGGTGCCGCGGCCTTTGCCCAGAACACCCATGCCGTGCGCATCGTCAACCATCAGCCGGGCTCCATATTTTTTACAAATGGGAACCAGCTTGTCCAATGGGGCCACATCACCGCCCATACTGAAGAGGCCGTCTACAGCCACCAGTTTGCCTGAATCGGCAGGCAGGCTTTCCAACACCTTGACCAGGTGATCCATATCATTGTGGATGAACCGGTCGATTTTGGCCGGGCTCAGGAAGGCTCCATCCACGATACTGGCGTGGTCGTCTTTATCCAGGATGATGAAATCGCCGCGTCCTGCAACCGAACTGAGAGTTCCCAGATTCACCTGCATGCCGGTGGAAAAGACAAGCGCTGCTTCTTTGCCCACCCATTCAGCCAGTTCACCTTCCAGTTGATGATGGAGGTCGAGGGTGCCGTTTAAAAAGCGTGAACCGGTGCAGCTTGTGCCAAAACGCTTCACGGCATCAATCGCCGCTTCACGGACTTTAGGATGCGTGGTCAGACCCAGATAGTTGTTTGAGCCGCACATGATCAGGCGGTGATCTTTGTACATCACCTCGGTTCCTTCGTTTTCAGACAGGGGGATGAAATATGGATAAACTCCCCGTGCGACAGCATCTTTGGCTGTGTCATATCGATAACATTTGGTAAAAATATCCATTTTGGTCCTTTGCAGGTAATTTGATCTTGTCGTTGCACAAAAACAGCCAGCAATTATATCAAGCTGTGACAGGAAAACTGATCATGTGAAATCGCATGCTGTTCATTAATTCTACCTTAACTACGCGGAATTAGCGCTCAGATCTGTTTCCTTTCGGGATAAATTCCGTCAGAATCGCTGAAAAATGGACGCAAGAAACCAGTTTACATGTCGTTCTCCTTCTCAATTGCCTAAAAGTAAGGTATTATAGACAAAGTTTCCAAAATTTTACACGTACATCCTCTCTTTAATAACCCGGAGCATATCGTTTCGTAACAACAAGGTGGTAAACCGCCAGGTTTATTGGTGCAGCATGATTGTTACAGGAGGCGCTTATTGGATTAATGCCTTCATTGGATACTCCCCTCTACGGATGGTTTTTTAATAACCATCTGTCCTGATATGTTTCCTTATATGTTGTGAAAAGTCATTACGAAAAAATCCTGAACCAGGAACATTCACAATTTATCGAGTTTGGAGGATGAAATGAAATATCTGAAAGTGTTGTTTGTGCTATTGGCTGTCGTGGTATTTGCCGTGACCGCCTGCACACCCGCAGCCACTGAAGCCCCCCAGGCGGAAGCCCCGGCTGAAGAAGCCGCCGCCACCGAGGCGCCGGCCGAAGAAGCGGCTGTCACCGAAGCCCCTGCCGCCACCGAAGCCCCTGCAGCAGAGACCGGTGAAACCAAGACACTGGTTGTGGCATTGAATATGGATGACCTGATGACGCTCGATCTGGCGATCGTCGGTGAAACCACCAACCAGCTCATTACCAAGCAGACCTACCAGACTTTGGTGGAATACAGTGTCGAAGATTTCCTGACACCTATCCCAATGGTGGCTGAATCGTGGGAACTGTCCGATGATCTGACCGTCTACACCTTCCATCTGAAGGCCGGGCAGGTATTCGCATCAGGCAACCCGCTGACCGCCGCAGATGTCTGCTTCTCATATATGCGCGGCCGCTACATGGCCAGTGGTTTCTATGAGATGATCGAAGGTTGCGAAGTGGTGGATGACCTGACCGCTAAAGTGACCCTCAATGTTGCCTCGGCCAGCTTCATGGCTGATACCGCCAACCCCGCTCTGGGCATCCAGGACAGTGTGCTGGTGAAGGAACATGGCGGAACCGACGCTGAAGACGCCGCCACCACCGACACCGCCAAGGAATGGCTGGATCAGAACTCCGCCGGCAGCGGCCCCTACATCATGACCAGTTGGGCGCCCCTCTCGGAAGTTGTGATGGTGAAAAATCCCAACTATCAGGGCGAAGAACCGTACTACGACCAGATTCTGTTCAAGCATGTGTCTGATCCCACCGTGGCACTGCAGATGCTGCAGACCGGCGACGCCGACATGGTGCCGTATGTAGATTATGATCTGGTGGAAATGGCCCAGGCGGATCCTTCACTGCAGACCTTCATCAACCAGAGCCTTGATATCAACTATCTGGCCATGACCCCCAATTGCGCCACAGAGATTGGTCCTGAGACCTCTGCTCTCCTGTGCCAGCCGAATATCCGCAAAGCCGTCATCGCTTCCATCGATTATGACGGCCTGATCCAAGCCATTCTGCGCGGCTTTGGTGTTCGCCCCCCTGCCATGTTCCCCATTGGCATCCCCGGTGTTGACGCCAGTGAGACTGAAGGACGTGACATTGAAAAAGCCAAAGCTCTCCTGACCGAAGCCGGTTATCCTGACGGCATCACCATCGATCTGTACTACGGCACCAATGCCCAGCGCGATACCATCGCTGCCAAGATCAAATCCGATCTGGCCGAAGCCGGTATCACGGTTAACCTGAACCCGATGGAACAGACCGTTTACCTGACCGAAATGCGCGCCCAGAAACTGCCCTTCTGCTTTGGCGGCTGGACGCCTGATTACATTGATCCCATCATGTGGACCAGCGGCTTCTCCACCATCACCGGCGGAATTAGCAAGCGTATGTGGTACGATAATCCGGTTGCCGCAGAATTAGGTGCCCAGATTGTTGCCACCGCCGATCCCGCAACCCGTATCGATTTGATCAATCAACTTGAAGCAGTTTGGTTGGAAGATGCGGCGTTCACTGTGCTATATCAGACGCAGTCCATCACAGCTTTGCGTGCTGATATCCAGGGCTTTTCATACCACCCCGCCTACATGGCCAAACTGTATGTTCTGCACGAGTAAAATTTAATCAATAAAATAGAAATGGGGTGGGCAGGTTTGTCAGCCCACCCCTGATTATTATGTATGAGATTAAGCGCGTTTAGGAGATCAGGATGGGCATAATTACACACATCATCCGACGTTTGTTGTTGATTATCCCGTTGTCGATTGGCGTCACCTTATTACTGTTTATTGTTACCCATATCGTTCCGTCTGACCCGCTGGCAGCGATCCTTCCCGAAAAATCGCTGGAGTCACCCGAAATTGTGGCAACCACCACCGCCAAATGGGGTTTGGATAAACCGCTGCATATCCAATATTTGAGATACCTCACCAACCTGCTGAAAGGTGATATGGGCACCTCGTTCAAAACCAAGAACGCGGTGACTACCGATCTGTCAACTTATTTACCGGCAACCATAGAACTGGCCATCGGTTCTTTCATTTTCGCCGTGGTGGTCGGACTGCCATTGGGCATCATATCGGCCCTGAAAAACGGCTCTATCATCGATCACTTTACCCGTATCTTTTCTTTGTTGGGAGCCAGTATGCCTCCCTTCTGGTCAGGCTTGATTGTGCTGTATTTACTGTATTACAAGCTGCCCATTTTCCCCGGACCGGGGAGAATTGATGCGCGGTTATCGGCCCCGCCTACTGTGACCGGTTTGTTCCTCACCGACAGTCTCATCGCCGGTGATTGGACCGCCTTCTGGAGTTCTTTCACACATCTAATCTTACCGGCAATTATCCTGGGTTGGTTTGAACTTGCGCTGATTGCCCGTATCACGCGTTCTTCTCTGCTGGAGATCATGTCGCAGGATTTCATCCGAACGGCTCGCTCCAAAGGTTTGAAAGAAGGCATCGTGATCTTTCGGCATGGAATGCGCAATTCGTTGATCCCGTTGGTCACCATCCTGGGTCTGGCATTTGCAGGCATGATGAGCGGTGCAATCATGACCGAAACCATTTTCGCGTGGCCCGGCGTTGGACGGTATGCCGTGCTGGCAGCCACCAACCTGGATTACCCGGCCATTATGGGGGTCACGCTTGTGATTGCCCTGCTGTACATGCTCATGAATCTGGCCGTTGATATCACTTACGCGATCATTGATCCGCGCATCCGGGAGACATAACCATGTCAGAAAATGAAGTTTTACTGGAAAACGAATCTGCCGTTGAGCTCGATTCGGTTGCGGAAAAAAAGAAAGCAGCTTCGTTAAAAATTAAAACACCCAAACATGACGATCCATGGACGCGGCGTATTCGTTCATTGGGCAAGAATCCCATGGCCATGATTGGTTTCGGAATTATCGTGTTCTGGACCATCGTTGCTCTGGGAGCCGACATCATCGCCCCATTTGATGCGCTGGAACAAAATGTGACCAACCGGTTGATGGCTCCCTCGGGTGAGCACTTGTTTGGAACTGATGACCTGGGCCGGGATGTATTCAGCCGGGTTGTTTACGGCTCGCGAATTTCCTTTCCCATCGGGTTGGTGGTGATTGCATTCGCGACCATGGCCGGTTCTTTAATTGGCCTGTTTGCCGGGTATATCGGCGGAGTATTCGACCTGCTGGTCATGCGTGTGGCTGATCTGGTGCTCTCCTTCCCGTCTATCGTGCTGGCGCTGGCAATTGCTTCCGTTTTGGGACCCAGCCTGCTCAACGCGGTAATTGCCATGATTCTGGTATGGTGGCCCGCGTTTGCTCGCCTGATGCGCGGCCAGGTGCTGAGTGTGAAGAATAACGAGTATGTTACGGCTTCGGTTGTGGTTGGTGCCCCCTCACAACGGATTCTATTCCGTCACATTCTGCCAAACTGTTTTGCGCCGGTTCTGGTGAAAGCCACCCTGGATGCAGGCAGTGTCATTCTGACGATTGCTGCCCTGAGTTTTATCGGTCTGGGCGCCGTGCCTCCCACCCCTGAATGGGGCGCCATGATTTCATTGGGACGCTATAAATTCTACAACTGGTGGATGACGACTGGCCCGGGTCTTGCAATCCTGTCTGTTGTGTTGGGGTTCAACTTCTTTGGCGATGGTGTACGGGATGCGTTCGATCCCAGAATGATTTAATATTTGAGATCCAAAGCAGTTCTATCAGTAGAGTGTTTCTGAAAATACAGGTTTTCATGAATAAAGAGATACAATAACCCCGGCAACTCCGCTTTTTCACGGAATCATGTAATGGGAATCAGTAAAAAGATCATCTTTATTCTGGGAACCTGTATTTTATTTGCCCTTTTCTTTGTGATGCTGCTCATTCCGTTTCAACCCTCCGGTCTGATACTGGAAGAGGGAACGGTGATTCACGCAAACGGGTCGACTGAAGAAGTCACCTATCCCATGCTTCTGCCTCTTAAAGAGGAAACAAAAGCCACATTTCAATATCATTTTCCGTCTGACGCCGGCGATGCGCTGGTGATTCGTAAACCATCCACCAACGCGATGGAGGTTTACGTCAACGGCTCTATGATCGATCGTTTGGGTAATCTGGATCAACCGACCGCGAATCTCTGGAACAGCATTCACATTTTCACACTGCCGGATGATCTGTTGAAAGATAATTTGCTTGAAATCCGGCTTTCGACCAGTTCTTATGATTTCGGGTTATCCGTTGCGCCGTATATTGAGGATTTCAAAACCGCCAGCTACCGGGCGGGTATTGGCAGGCTGCTATACAATGATCTGTTATACATCTCCATGGGCGGCGCGCTGATCATTGGCCTGGTATTGATCGTCCTTTCTTTCTCACGCGAACCCAAATACCGCAGTGAATTCTTTCTAGGATTAGCCTCCATTCTGGCGGCCTTTTTTTGCCTCGACTACACCAACCGCCTGATTGGCGGATCATTTGACTTTTTCTTCATCATGAAGAAGCTGATGATGTCGGCCGGATACCTGGCGGCACTGTTCTTCCTGATCGGAATGGAATTTTTTACCAACCAGAAGCTGAAATTTGGGAAGGTGATGGCCAATGTCACCGGTCTCAGCGTTGCGCTGGTGATCATTGCCTGGAATATGGTGATCCTCAACAGCATGCTGATGATTTTGAACCTGGTGCAGTTGATCAACATCACCGCCACGGTGGTGGTTTTAATCTGTCATCAGAAACAGAAATCCTGGATGATCATTCCCGCCATTCTGTTGAGCCTGTCGATGCTGCAAATGGTGGCGCTGACGGCCCTCAATCTTTCGCTCCCGTTTGTGATGCAGTACATCATTCTGGTCAGTGCGGTGGTGTTTGGGGTCAGCATGATCAGCGAATACAACCAGTTGTACCGCGAGAATTTCGAACTGGAGGAAAAAGCCAATCGCGACCCACTGACGGGGGTGTTCAACCGCAACATCCTCAAAAAGATCACCCCGCATCCGCAGGATGTGCTGGTGATAATGGATCTGGATAATCTGAAAATCTTCAACGACCGCTACGGGCATCCGGAAGGAGACCGTCTTTTGATCTCGCTGATGGATACCGTGCGGGAAAATTTACGCCAGTCCGATCTGGTGATCCGCTACGGGGGCGATGAATTTGTCCTGCTGCTGCGTGACTCGAATGTAGAGGCAACCGAACGGATTGTGCAGCGGATTCGCAAGCAGTTCTCGCACAAAAAATCGACCGAATGGGTAAGCTTCTCATATGGGATTGCCAGGGTGCGCGGAACGTTTTCAGAAACACTGGCGCGTGCGGATCAGATTCTGTATGATATGAAAAGCCAGAAAAAGCGTGATGCCATAATTGCTTCATCTGAGCAGATCGGTACGGATGACTGACCAATTTTGACCGCTTTGTAAACAGAACGCCCCGGCAATATACCGGGGCGTTGGTTTTCTTCATGTGAGTTTCTGATCAATCCAGAGCTGTCAGAACAATCACGCGGTCTTTGAGCACGGCGAGCATGTGCTCGTATTGCGCTGAAAGCGAGCCGTCTGCCGTGACGGCTGTCCACCCATCGGGTTTGACCTTAATCCGGTCGGTTCCGGCGTTGAGCATGGGTTCGATGGTAAAAACAAGCCCCGGTCGCAGTTCAAGACCGGTACCGGCCTGCCCGTAATGCGGAACAAACGGTGATTCGTGCGGGTCGCGGCCAATGCCATGCCCGCCAAACTCTTTGACGATGCCGTACCCGTTTGCCTCGGCCAGTTTTTGAATGACTGCGCCAATATCACCCAAACGCCCACCCGGTTTGACCGCCTGAATGGCGTCATCCAGGCTCTGGCGGGTGACATCCATCAGCTTTTGGACCTGGGCAGAAACCTCACCCACACCCCAGGTGCGGCATGTATCACCGCACCAGCCGTTCAGACGCAGACCGATATCCAGACACACGATATCCCCATTTTTCAAAATCCGTTGATCCGGAAAGCCGTGGCAAACTTCATGGTTCACGGAGGCGGTGATCACACCCGGAAAGGGGGGCTGTTTTGGCATCTGGCGGTAGTTCAGGTAGGTCGGCTCGGCGCCGCCTGCTTTGATCAGGTAAGCAGCCTTGCGATCCAGATCCTTGAGTTTCACACCCGGCTGGATCATTTTGCCCACCTCTTCCAGCACCTGGGCGGCCAGCCTTCCGGCCGGGCGCATGGCGTCGATTTCAGCGGGTGTTTTCAGAATAATCAAATTGGCTCCGGTTTCTTTACTCGGTGTATCGAAGAACTTTGCCGGCTCGGGTTCCCAGCACGCGGCTTCGCTCCACGGCCGGTACCCCGTTCACGATGACATGCTCAATTCCCAGAGGCGGCAGGGTGGGGTTCTCGTACGTGGCCATATCGATGATCTCGTCCGGGTTGAACAATACCAGATCGGCGTCAAAGCCTTCTTTGATCAGCCCCTTCCCCTCAATCCGGAAGGTTTCAGCGGGCAGCGAGGTCATCTTGCGAACGGCTTCTTCCAGCTTGATCACATGCTGTTCACGCACGTAATGCCCCAGAATACGCGGAGCGGTGCCGCACATGCGCGGGTGGACTTTTGATCCAAAGGAGGGCAATCCGTCGGTACCCATCATCACGAAATCGGCCTGCATAAAGCGTTTAATATCGCCCTCATCCATGCCAAAGGTAATCATGGTGATCTGCATCTTCTCTTCAGCCACCAGATCAAAGACCACATCAAACGGGTCCTGGTTCAGCAGATCTGCCAGCTCCTCAATCGATTTACCCTCGAAATCAGGGTGGTTCGGCGAACTGGAAATGTGAATGCGGTCAAAGTCGCCCATGGCCAGCATGCTATCCTGGTTATGGCTGTTTTTAATGCGATCGCGCAGGTTTTTGCGATACCCGGCTTCCAGAAGCTGCACTGCCAGCGAGTCAATGCCGTCGGCAAGCGTATCGGGGGGCAGCAGAGCATACAAACCGGTGCTGCCGGCATTGTAGGGATATTGATCGGCAGTGATTTCGAGACCGTCTTCACGCGCATCGCGGATGACGGATAATGCCTCCGAACTTTGGCTCCAGTTCTTGCGGCCGGAGGCTTTGATATGAGAAATCTGTGCTCTGATTTCACTTTCACGGGCCAATTGTATGGTTTCGCGGATCGAATCCAGCAGCTTATCGCCTTCGTTGCGCATGTGCGTGGTGTAAATACCGCCGTATCCGGCTACCACCGATGCCAGTTCAATCAATTCATCCGGCTGGGCATAGCTGCCCGGAGCATAGATCAACCCGGATGAAAGGCCGAACGCGCCGCTTTCCATCGCTTCGGATACCAGGCTCTTCATATGGGCCAGTTCGTCATCGGTGGGGGGGCGCATGGCATTGCCCATCACGGCCAGCCGCAGGGATACATTGCCCACCAGGCAGCCGACGTTGATACCCGGCCGGCTTTCTTCCAGCAGATCAAAATATTCATCAAAGGTGATGCTGTCGCCAAACAGCTCCAGCGCCGGGCCGCCGCCCAGCACGCCGTCATAACGCCGCAGGGTTTCCCGGCCGTTGTGCAGCAGGGGGGCGGCGGAAAATCCGCAGTTGCCGGTGATCACGGTGGTGATGCCCTGCAGAATCTTTTCATCTGCATCCGGTTTACGCAGCAGAAACAGATCGTCGTGTGAATGGACGTCGATAAAACCCGGGGCTGCCGCCAGGTGACTGCCGTCGATGACCATGCTGGCCTGATCGACGGGCAGTTCGGGTTCGATATCGGTAAACTTGCCATATTGAATACCAATATCGGCCTTGAAAGCCGGTGAACCGCTTCCATCGATGACTCTGGTATTCTTGACGACAATATCAAAGTGTGACATGGGTTTCTCCGATGGCATAATTCAGGGCTGCTTCTGCGTGCAGCAAAGTGGTATCGAACAGGGGCAGAGGGGTATCGCCCGGCTTGATCAACAGTGGAATTTCCGTACAGCCCAAAATGATGCCCTGGGCGCCGCGTTGGGCTAATTTCTCAATCACGTTCAGATATCCGGCGCGTGATTCATCGCGCAGGGTGCCGTTCACCAGTTCATCATAAATTACCTGGTTCACGTATCGTTGATCCTCCGCATCGGGGGTGAGCACCTGAATGCCGAGTTTTTGCAGTGCATCCTGATAAAAGTGGCTGCCCATGGTGAAGGCGGTTCCCAACAAACCGACCGTGCCAAGACCCCTGGCCTGGATGGCGTCACCCACCACATCCAGCAGGCTCAAAACGGGGATCTCAATTTGGGCGCGGATTTCCTCCACCACCAGGTGCATGGTGTTGGTGGCGATGATGATGAAATCGGCGCCGGCTGCCTGCAACTGGCGGGCCGCCTGCCCCAGCCCCTGCGCGATCAGATCCCAGCGACCGGCTTTGGGCCAATCGACGTAATCCTGAAAGCTCACGCTGTAGATGATGATTTCCGGATAGCCGTGATTTCCAAAGCGTTTCTGGTAGGCGCGGATGATGTATTGATAGTACTCCGCGGTCGATTCGGGGCTCATGCCACCGAGGATACCGATACGTTTATGCATGCTCCAATCCTTTTGATGATGGATCTGTTACGCTTTCAGCACTTTTTGGATGACATCCAGGGCCTGCTGCACCAGAGCCTTATCGGCCTGGGTGCCCATATGGCCCAACCGGAATACCTTGCCGGCCAGCGGACCATAGTTGCCGCCCACTGCCAGCCCGTACTGGCGGAATTTACCATCCAGTTCTTTCCAGGTGGTGTTGGCGGGCACTTTGACCGCTGTAACGGTGGGCGACTGAATGGCGCTCTCCACCGGGTACAGTTCCAGACCGGCGGCTTTCAGACCCTCGCGGCAGAGTTGAGCCGCTTCAGCGTGACGGCGGTAGCTGTGTTCCAGACCTTCATTCAACAGCAGTTCCAGGGCTTTGCTGAGGGCGGCCATGCCGTGCCAGTATGGGGTGTAGGGGAAGTAAAAATCGCGCTGGGCATTCTGGAAGGGCAACAGGGCATCATAACCGGGGTAGGCCACATCCTGGGCGATTTCCCAGGCGCGTTCACTGACGGTGACAAACGACATACCGGCCGGCGCGGAGATCACTTTTTGGGCGCCGCCCAGGCATAAGTCGATGCTCCACTCATCGGTGAGCACCGGCGCGCCGCCCAGACTGGCGACCGCATCCACATACAGCAGCGGGATGTCGTACTTCCGTTTGATCTCACCCAGACGCTCCAGCGGGTTGAGCGTGCCGGAGGGAGTTTCGCAGTGGGTGACTGTGATCATTTTGGGTTTGAAGGCCGCTACGGCGTCTTCCACTTTTTGCCAGTCATTGATGGTTTCATCGAAGGCAAAACCCACCGTTTGAACCTCAGCGCCCAGGCT
The DNA here is from genome assembly GCA_964532655.1 of uncultured Anaerolineaceae bacterium. Taxonomy (GTDB): domain Bacteria; phylum Chloroflexota; class Anaerolineae; order Anaerolineales; family Anaerolineaceae; genus JAJFTV01. Next base: position 24,680 of record CAZHMZ010000009.1, on the reverse strand, counting down.
GGCAGCCATGTCACCGGCGCCAAACCCAAACAGCCCGGTGCCGATGGTCAGCACACGATCGCCGGGTTTGAGGCAGCTTTTCATGGCGCCCCATAACACGATCATGCCTTCGCCGGTCATGATCACCACTTTATTCTTGGTGGCAAATACCTGTTGAAGTTGTTTCTCGGTGCGATTGTAAAGGTCTAAAAACTCGGGCTCCATATCGGAGGAACCGTAATTGGTTAAATAAGCTTTCAGCACCTCATCCGGCACTTTGACCGGTCCGGGTACCATGGGGATAGAATAGGTTTGCATGTGAATTGGACTCCAATTTGATAGTCTGGCAGTCATACCTGCTGCCAGTATCCTAATTATATGACAAAGTTGACCTCTCTTCGAAGCCGGGAAGGTGAAATTATGAAGTCATTTTACCCGCCGGTACCGGCGGGCATGTGTGAATCGTTTTTGGAGAGTGATCTTTCTCGATTTATGAACGATCAGCGAGGCTAATCAGGCGGCTGGTTGCTCCGTTCCGGGTTGATCCGCGCGTATCACCAACGGGCAGGCCAGCACACTGGCAAGCGCTGTGTCCAGATCGGGGTATTTGAAGCGGAAACCCATTTCCAGCAGACGTTTTGGCTGCGCGCGCTGACCGGTCAGCACCATATCGGCTACCTCGCCAAAGGCCAGCCGCATGGCAAAAGCCGGCAGCGGGAACCAGTATGGACGAACCAGTATTTTTGCCAGAACCTTTCCAAACTGGGCGTTGGTGGCCAGTTCAGGAGCAGCCAGATTGTATGCCCCATTTGCCGAGCGGTTTTCGATCAAGTAAAGAATTGCAGCCGCTTCGTCATCCGGGTGGATCCATGGGAAATACTGCTGTCCGCCGCCCACCGGACCGCCTGCATACAGCCTGAAGGGCAGCATCATACGCGGCAGAGCGCCTTTGCGGGCATGTAAATTAACGCCCGAGCGGATGATCACCCGCCGCACGCCCATGCTTTCAACCGACTGGGTGGAATTTTCCCAGTCCACTGCCAGGCGAGCCATGAAATCATCCCCGGCAGGCGAGTCTTCGTCCACCAGTGTGTCGCCGGTATTTCCATAATATCCAATGCCGGAAGCCTGCACTACCACAGCCGGGCGAGTGACCGCTCCGCGCACCGCCTGCACAACCGCTTCACCGGCCTGCACGCGGCTGTCACGCAGGAGCTGTTTGCGCTGTTTATTCCAGCGCGTGGGCAGATAGCCTTCCCCGCCGATATTTTCACCGGCCAGGTTGACGATGGCATCGCAATTCTCCACCAGATGCCCCCAACCACGGCTGGTGGATCCATCCCAGCCCACCAGATCGGCATCTTTTATTCGTTCAGATGCCTTCACCGTGTTTCGGCTGAGCACCGTCACATGATGCCCGTTGCTAACCAGCAGTTTGACCAGACGTTTACCAATTAATCCGCTTCCACCCGTAATGATGACGTTCATATCTGCCCCCGGAGTTCCTATTTTGATTTGATTGTACCCCGCAATGATGGACGGAACAAATAATCAAAAGCCGTCCAATCAGGGCGGCTTTTCTGGCGATTTGAGTTGGAGGTGAAAATGAAAAGGAACGACTTAATCAATCTGCTTTTTCGCAAAATTCCTGGATCGAATCATACAGCGATTGCAGCCGGCGGTACATTTTGAGATACACGTTCTGGTAGAGCTCATCATACCGCTGGTGATTGGCCGGATCCGGTTCGAAGGTTTCACAGGTGTGAGTCATCTCGTGGACAGCGGTGGCAAAGTCAGGATGAATGCCCGCGCCCACCGCGGCGTCGATGGCCGCGCCCAGGCCGGAGGTTTCATAGGTGTGGGGGCGGCAGGCCGGCAGCCCGAAGACATCGGCGGTAATCTGCATGGCGGCCTGGCTCTGGCTGCCGCCGCCGGAAACGCGCAGTTCCTGAATGGGGACACGGCTGCGCTTCACACTCCGATCGGCGCCTTCCTTCAAACCGTACACCAGACCTTCCAGAATAGCCCGGTACAGGTGCGCGCGGGTATGAACGTCGCTGAAGCCGATCACTGCACCGCGGGCTTCAGGTCCGGGCAGCCGCAGCCCCGGTGACCAGTATGGCTGAAGCACCAGCCCGTCTGAACCGGCCGGTACCGAGTTGACCAGATCGTCGAACAAATCTTCGGGGATCAGGCCCTGCTCACCGGCGGTGAGCTGCTCTTTCAGGCCAAATTCTTCCTTGAACCAGGTGACCATCCAGAAGCCGCGATAGATTTGAATTTCAAGCGTGTATTGATCCGGAATGGCCGAAGGATACGGCGGAATCAGCGGGATCACCTCCATATAGCGGCGGTGAGTGGTGTTGATTGTAGCGGTGGTGCCAAAACTGAGACTGGCGATATGCGGTTCCATGCAACCGGCGCCGATCACCTCACAGGCTTTGTCTGCCGCAGCAGCGATAAGCGGTAACCCGGCCGGGATACCGGTAGCCTGTGAAGCCTGCGGCGTGATCTCTCCCAGCAGGTGAGACGGTTTGACCAACTCAGGCAGTTTTTCTTTGGAAATGGGAATGGCCTGCCATTTCCAGTCATACTTGCCGGCCCAATCCTGTGATTTGTAATCAAACGGGACATAACCCACCTGACAGGCAACTGAATCGACAAAACGGCCGGTCAGGTGATAGGTGAGATAGCCGGATAGCATCAGGTATTTGTGCTGGCGTTCCCAGATTTCAGGCTCATGCGTGCGGATCCAGGAGGCCTCGGCTTCGGCCTGGAGATAGGCGGCTGTATCGGTGGCGCCTGCCAGACGGAACAGGATCCCCCAGATGCCGTCGATGGCTGGGAGCCCTTTTGTGCGGCGTTTATCCAGCCATGAGATGGCAGGCCGCAAAGCCTGGCCGTTTTGATCCACCGGGATGATGGTGGAGCGCTGGGTGGTGAGCGCTACCGCGCGTATGCTGTGTTTGTCAGCGGCGGGGTTCTGCCAGAGCTGCTGGCAGGCCTGACACAGCGAATCCCAGAAGACGCGCGGGTCCTGCTCGGCCAGCCCGGGAGCGGTGGAGTAGTACGGCTCGAATTTGACCTGGCTTTTGGCCAGTATGTTACCTTGCGGATCAAACAAAATGGCACGCACACTTTGCGTGCCATTATCAATGGCCAGTACATTTTGCGGGGTCATGATACGCTCCGGGGATGATCATGCAAATTGGGAAAGACATACACAGGTTGTAAACTGTACTCAAAGATTATGCGTTAGTGTACCATAACCCGACCGGTTTGATCTATAGACGGATGACCCAATCTCTGAATCTGCCCACTTGGGGCGATATCCTGCCTGCGGCGGGTTTACCCAGGCGGCACACTCACCGTCTCGCCTGTTTGTTGATCCGGGACCGAGTTTGCATCAGTCTCGATGCCGTCCAACCCCAGCGTCCCGCCCGGGTTGAGGATCCCGTTGGGATCAAAGCAATCCTTCAGGCTGCGCAGCACAGTCATTTGCACCGGACCGGCCTGCCGGATGAACCAGGGTGCGGTCTGCTTGCCAATGCCGTGGTGGTGGCTCATGGCTGCCCCGCTTTTCCGGATAGCTTCCAGAATGCTGTGCTGCAGATCCACATATTCATCGATGGTTTCCATGTGGGCGACAAAGATGAAATACAGGTTGGTTCCCTGCGGGTAAAAATGCGAGCAGTGCGTCATGCAGATGGTTCCGGGGCGCTGTTTGATCACCGCGCGAACCCGCTGATGTACCTCATTCAACTGGCTCCAGGTGACGGCACACTCCAGCGTATCCAGACAGATACCAAAATCATGTAGGTCTTCGCGCAGATACGGATCACGGAAGCGGCTACGTTCCCATTGCTGTACCACCCCGAACAGGCTCAGATCGAAAGCGTGAAAGCGTCTGGCGGTGCGGCGCACCAACCGGTCAACTCTGCGGGCATAGCCTTTTTCACCGTCGGCGGTTCCCAGCACCAGACAGCGCTGCATGGGCAAATAGCCGAGCGTTTTGAACACACTGTCGGCAGGGGTGCCGGCCATGCCGTACATATGCATGGCTACCTCGGTCTCTTCCGGGTCGGATAGCCGGAATACCGAGGGCAGACCGCCCTCGCTTTGCATCACCTCACGTACGGCGGCGAGTGCTTTATCCCAGGTTTTGAACATATAAGCAAAGTAACGCCGGTTTTGCGGCATATACCGGTGAAGCTTGAGCGTCACGCTGGTGAGCACACCGAAAGCGCCCTCGCTGCCGAGCATCACCTGATCCATATCCGGGCCGGTGGCCTTGCGCGGGAAACCGGGCGTTTTGAGAACGCCAATGGGCGTCACATATTCCTGCGCCAGCACCAGATCTTCGATTTTGCCATAATAGGTGGAGTTCTGCCCCGCGCCGCGGGTGACCACCCATCCGCCCACGCTGGAGAACTCAAACGACTGCGGAAAATGGCCGCAGGTGTAATTTTGGCGGGCGTTCAGGGTGGTGATGGCATGCTGCAGCAGGTCTTCCAACTGCGGGCCGGTCATACCGGCTTCTACCGTGATGGTCTGATCGGTCTCGTTGAACGCCAGCACGCGCTTCATGTATACGCTCATATCCAACGTGATCCCGCCCAGCATAGCCTCGGTTCCGCGTGTGACGCTTGAACCAGCGCCAAACACGTAGAGAGGGATCTTCTTCGCATCGCAGAACGCAACCAGTTTTTCCACATCTGCCTGGCTGCGTGGGCATACCACGGCATCCGGCAGGTTTTCGATCTGGTGGCGGCGCAGACGCAGGTCATCAAGCATGCTTTTACCGTATGAATTTTTGATACGCCGGTAGGCATCGGTGTGGACGTTTTCCTCTCCCACCATGTCCTGCAGCGCTTGCAATATGCGCGGCTCCAGCCGGCAGGGTAGATCCAGTTCAACCGCCTGCTGCCCGGTGGCGTGTGGGGTGACGAAGTCGGCATCCAGCAGGCCAAAGGTTTCTTTCATCAGCCGGTACAGGCCGCGGTTGGGGTGCTTAAACTCCGCCGGGTCGCCCCATTTAATCAGCGAGCGGTAGGTGCCCGGCAACGGGGCATCTTCAATCCAATGCGGGGTAAAACCGGTATGATCTTTTTTGCTCATGGGCTTTTCTCCTGAATGGCAGGACGCGATGCGGAAGGAATGCGATGGGGAACGCAGGATGAAACTATATGGTTACACGGTCAACGGAACGGCGGTAATTTCCGATTCCTGGGGAACTTCACCCGGGTGGGGGCTGTAATAGTTCTGCCAGATGCGCAGATACCGTTCTGCCTCCTGGTTCCAGCGCGAATTATCCCAACCCAGCTCCGATTGAACGATGCTCTGAATCTGCGGCAAACAGGCCTGCCCGCCGGCCGGAAGCTGCAGTCCCAACCGCACCCGCCGCAGTAGCAGATCATCCAGATGCAGCACACTTTCGCTGCGGGCAGCCAGGCGCAGTTCGGCCCACAGGTTGGGCAGCGAGGCGATGGGGTTCAGTTCTTCTTCCGGACAATCGAACAAAGCTGGCAGGTTGGCGCCGTGACGGCCGGCCAGATAGCCAACCTGGCGCGGTGAAAGATCGGCCGGTACGTGCACCGGTTTGAGCGGGCTGAACATGGTCTGACGTGAATGGGCGAACGAGCGCCCCGCAAAGTGACTGCGAGCTGCCTGCAGCGTTGAATCAGCCATGACGCGAAAGGTGGTCAGTTTACCGCCAGCGATGCTGAATAAACCGTGTTCTTCCAGCACCGCGTGCGCGCGCGATTCGGCGGACGGATCGGCGGCTCCGCTGGTGACAATCGGGCGCACACCCGACATACTGCCTATCACATCTCCAGCAGTGAGTCCGCAGCCGGGCAGGATAGCCTGGATTACTTCCAGGATGTAAGCTATTTCCTCCTGGCTGGTAAAGGGTTCCGCGCCGGTTTGCCGGTGGTCCAGATCGGTGGTGCCCACCAGGCAAACGCCTTCCCAGGGGATGGCAAACATGGCCCGTTTATCGACCGGATGCATCAGGGTAACAGCCTGCTGAAGCGGCAGGCGGGAACGCGGAAAGATGAGATGGCTGCCGCGGGTCTGGCGGATACGCGGAGCAGCGCCCAAAGTCTGGCGTAATTCATCCGTCCATGGGCCGGCAGCCTGGATGACCACCCCGGCGTGAACTTCAACCATAGGGCCGTCTGGCCGGCTGGTATCACGCACCAACGCGCCACATACCTGGCCTTTCCGGTCGCGCAGCAAACACTCCACCCGGGCATAGTTCAGCGCGTGAGTGCCACTTTGCATGGCTTCCTGCAACACCCGCAGCACCAGCCGTGAATCATCCACCGCCGCGTCTTCGTAAAGAAAGGCGGCCTCCAACCCATTGGGATTCAATTGCGGAACCAGTTCCGCTGCCTGCCGGGCAGAATAGGATCGGTGGTTCCATTTCATACCGAACAGGTCGTACAGGGTAACCCCCAGGCGGAATTGCCATGCAGGGGTATGGTAAGACTGATAATTGGGCATGACAAACGGCAACGGGGTTACCAGTCCCGGAACGGTTCGCAGGAGCCATTCACGCTCGCGCACCGATTCGCGGGTCACATCAAACTGGCGGCTGCGCATATACCGAAAACCGCCGTGAACCAGCTTGGATGAACGGCTGGATGTGCCGGACGAAAAATCAGCGGCCTCCACCAGCAGGCAGTTCAAACCGGCCAGCGATGCCTGACGCAGCACGCCGGCTCCGCTGATCCCGCCGCCAATCACCAGCAAATCCCAGGGTTGGGTGATCGCAGACCATAGTCTCTCACGATACGCTGAGTCCCACACGGTTCCCTCCTTTTGAATGTCAGAATGAACCGGAAAATTGTCCGTCCTGTGCCTGCTTCCAGAGCTCAATGCTTTGTGCCATCATACGACGGGTCACATCCGCGGCCAGAGCCGGGTCGTGTTGTGCAGCCGCCTGTTTAAGGGCGGAATAGAAATCGCGGCTGGCCTGGCGGGAAACAGCCAGTGAAAAATAAAAGGGCGCCATCAGCAGGTAATAATCCTTGAAACCATTGAGAATGAGCGTATAAATGGGATTGTCTGAAAGCACCGTCAGGGTATGGTGCATGCTCCAGTCTGCCTCCGCATAACTGACGGCGTCATCGGTCAGGCGGTTGAGAATACCCTCCAGAAACTCTTCCACCTGAGCGGGGTGATGTTCGACTGCCAGAGCAATGTATTCCGGAGCCAGAGCTGTGCGTACCTGCAGGATTTGCGGCACCCATTCAACACTCATGCCCGAGAACTGCGTTTGCACGATGGTGGAAAGCGTGTTCATGTTGCCTTCACGCCAGATGTCGCACACGCGGGTGGGCTTGCCGTGCCGGATATCGATCATCCCGTTGGCGGACAGCTTTTGCAGGGCTTCACGCAGGGTGGAACGGGTGACCCCCAACGCCTCGGCCAGGCGGTGCTCATTAGGTAAATTGCTGTGAGCCGGCAGCGAGCCATCCAGAATGGAATTGACCAGGCTCTGGTAGGTAAGCTCGGCGGGTTTTTGAGGATTTTCCCATGCGGGAAGTGGGATTTGGTTGGGAATGGGGCCCTCCCTGATTACTGGTAAGAGGTCCGACCTCTTGATTCAGTTACAGTATACAAAATATGGAGGGAAAATACAACTGGAATGTGCTTACCAATTGGAGAGAGTTTATCCAGAGGCAGGTTTACGCCAGCAGGCGCAGGATTTCGATTTTTCTTTTCCCGATCTGAAAGCGCTCCACGCGAGAGTAACGCTCATGCATGGCTTTCTGGCCCTTATCCGATGCAATGGCAGCCAGCGCGCCCGGGGCTAAAAAGGGAATGACGGCCTCCAGCAGCCGGTGCAGGGGCGGGGTATCGGAATGAGATGCGTCGTTTGCCAGCAGCCACTGCGAGTGCAAGCCGTAGGGCACATCCGTGAATAGCAGGTTAAACTGCTGGTCGCCGATGTGTTTCTGCAGGCTGGCGCGGTCCAGCGCATTGGCCTGAAAGCAGACAGTTTCCGGAGGTATATTTCCCCCGGTATCCAATATTTGCTGCAAATAATCGATGCTCGCCAGAGCCTGTCGGTGAGAATCCTTGTCGTATTGATCCAGCAGAGCCTGGATCTCCTCCCGGCGGCGTAGCAGGCCACCCGATGAAAGCAGATCCAGGTTGCGCCGGGCTGTTTGCAGCGCAGCGGGGTCGGCATCCGAGGCGGCGATGCGAGCGATCTCCGGCCCGTGCAGGAAAGCCAGTACAGCCAGGTGATATGCCCCGCCGCAGCACGGGTCGAAGATGGACAAAGGCCCGGTTTTGCCATCCATCCGCAGGATATTCAAACAACGCTGAAACACCTCGCTTGCCAACCGGACGGGAAAAGCCGGCTGACCGGCGGCCGAGTAAAACACCCTTCCGCTGGAAAAGTGTGAGTAATCTGCGTCATTCAGAACAAAACGATATGGCATATTTCTATTAAGGAAAATCCCCATCCGTGGATGGGGATCTGTCTCTAGTCAAAGGTCTCTTCGCCGTTGGTTTCCCAGCGTTTGATCAATTCCTGTTTCAAACGAAACAGCCTGGGGGTGAGCGAAACGTGATAAATATGCGGGTTCAGGATCCGTTTGACGCCCAGATCCAAACGGGACAGATCTTCCTTGCGGCGTTCACGAATTATCTCGATGGAGACCGGCTTGTAGGTGATGTGTCCGTTTTTCATCACCTCTTCCAGCAGCGGTTCACAGCGGCTCACCTCACTGCGCTTGAGTTGATGGTATACCTCATGCTGGGTGGGGTGGTGCAGGGTGATGACTTCCTGGTTACGCGGATCTTCCTCGCGCAGGCCAATCAGATCGGCGTAAGCTTTTCCGCGCTTGTCATACACGCGCCAGACCTCTTTTTGCCCGGGGTTGGGGATTTTGACCGGGTTCTCGGAGATCTTCAGGGCCGGTTTCCACTTGCCGTCTTTTTGAATGGCGACCAGTTTGTACACGCCGTCCAGCGCCGAATCACCGTGTGAGGTGATCAGGCGGGTTCCCACACCATAAATCAGCCGATTGATGACGTCATCCGGCTCCAGACCCAGTTCATGGGCCTCTTCCTGGATCTGGGTGATGATCTGCCATAATACAATCTCATCCAGTTCATTGGACAGTACAATTTTGGCGTCGGGGTAACCGGCATCATTCAATTTACGCGCCACGCGGACGCTCAGGTAAGCCAGATCGCCCGAATCCAGCCGTACACCCACCGGTTGATGGCCTTTGCGGCGCAGCTCATCAAAAACGGTGATGGCGTTGGGCAGGCCGCTCTCCAGGCTGTCGATGGTATCGATCAGCAGCAGGCATTCATCGGGGAATACCTCGGCATAAGCCCGGAAGGCATCCAGTTCGGTGCCGCCCATGGCCATAAATGCCTGTACCATGCTGTGCGCATGCGTGCCTTTGGGCGGGTAGCCCATCAGATAAGACATGCCGGTGTTGGAGGTGAAATCCACGCCGCCGATCAGGGCAGCCCGAGCGCCGGCATTTCCGCCGGTATACTGGGCGCGGCGCATGCCAAATTCAAGCACCATGTTGCCGCGGCCGGCCTCCTTGATGCGTGAGGCTTTGGTGGCGATCAGTGTCTGGAAGTTAAGATGGTTGAGCAGCGAGGTTTCGAGCAACTGCGCAATGGCCAGTGAGCCGGTCACCACGGTGAGCGGTGTGTTGGGGTGTACAATGCGGCCTTCGGGAATGGCATAGATGGTTAAGTTGTCAAAGCAGAAGTTCTTGGACAGCCAATCCAAAAAATCATCCTGGAAGAGCGGCACGCCGGTGCGGCCTTTTTGCTGGCGCAGATAATCCAGTTCGTGTTTCTGGATCTGTACATTCGACAGCCAGTTCATAAACCATTCCAGGCCGGCGTTCACACAGTAGCCGGCATGGTGAATGCCATAATCGGGATAACTTCTAAAAAAGTGATCGAACTGCGCCTGCTGTTCATGAATGCCCATGCGGTAGTACACCTGCGCCATGGTTAATTCATACATATCGGTATAAAGAATGCTGCGGTTGATATCCTGTTCGTTTGGTGTGGTCATTACTTTCTCGATTGATAAAATTCCAACTCTATTGGGTAGTATACCATCCGAAAAACGGATTCCAGCCGGCTCAGGCCGATGTGGGGGAAAAAGGGGACGAAAGTCCCCATACCCACTGTGCCAAATGGTCAAGATCAGGGGCCTGAGCCAGGGCGGGATGGTCTTCAAACAGCGAACTGAACACATTGAATTGATGCTGCTGGGCGGCGCACATGCACCGGCGCGGAAGCTCGGGTAAAAGATCTTCCGGGAAACCGTAGCCTATAAGGAAGGCCGACAGAAGTGATTTGTCTGCCGCGAAGAGATCCAGGAACAGGGCTGCCAGCTCGTAGTACAGATCGCCCGTCATACAGTCGCCCATGTCGATCAGCCCGTTGATGACCCACTCATCGCCCCGGAATTCCCCCAGCAGGTGATCGGCGGTCAGATCGGCGTGGATGAGGTGCAACGGTTCATCCACCGGCGGTTGAGCATACCGCGCCAGATAGCCCTCCGCCTGGGCCGCCAGGTGAGCCGGAAGCCCCAACCGGGCGTACAAAGGCCCGTCCATCGCCTGCAGGCGGGATGAAAACCAGCCGTGCAGTTTGATCTGATATGCGGTACGACCTGCATAGCGGTCGTTCTGGAAAACATCAGCGGGTTCTGTTGGGACGGGCAGGCTGTGAAACTGGCGCATCATCCGGCCCAGTTGACGGGCGATGCTTATCTGGTTCTCCGGCGAGATGCGGCCGCGTTCATCACGGTAACTGTTGCCCGGGATGAGGTTGTAGATCAGGTACTGCCACTCGCTCTCAGCTCCGGGAACCTGCCCGCTGAACAGAATACGAGCCGCCGCGAAACCGGGTTGAGCCGCCAACGATGCATCCACAACCATTTCCACCCGGGCTGAACGCCGGCCGTCGAACAACGGGCCGAAAAACTTGATCACATAGCGATCATCCAGCAAAAAGACCGGAAACGTGCCCGCCGTACCTGCCTGGATGCTGCCACACTCGAGGCTGACGTTGGCGCATACCGCCTGGATCACCGGCGTCCACAGCTCTACATCCATGAAGTGAGCGGTGTATCCGGCTCGGGTTTGTAAAACCTGCAGATGGGGGGCGAAAGGCTGGGGTTCGGTCATGGGTTGATTCTACCTGAAGCGATGGATTAGAGACTCATTAGGATATGAGAATCCGGATTGAGTACTTGACTCGCCATACCGGAATCGCTATAATAAATTTACAGGGCGTTCCAAGAAATTGGAGCAACTCACTGACAAAGGCGAAGAAGGTCAATCCTTATAGGTCGGAAGACAGGGGGAAGGGGTTGAACTGGAGCCTAAGGGAGATCAAAGCGGAAGTCCTGATGAAATGAAGATAGCTGGTAAGTAAAATCATTATCTATCTTCTGCAGTTTTCAAAAGGTGCAATGAAATCCTGGTCAATAATCCGAAACGGAGCAAGTATTGACTTAAGTGAGGAGCAAAGGTTACTCGGAACCCCTGTACTTTTTTAACCTTTTCCGTTGATGATTTGTTCCGTTTTGAGCAGCCCTACAAAGGGCAAATTGCGGTACTTCTCGCGGTAATCCAGCCCGTATCCCACCACAAATTGATCCGGCAGGTCGAAGCCCTTGTATTTGACGGGGATGTCGATCAGGCGTTTGGCAGCCTTGTTGAACAGCACGCACACCTCCAGGCTGGCCGGCAGGCGGGTGCGCAGGTTGCCCAGCAGATAGTTGAGCGTCAGGCCCGTATCGATCACATCTTCAATAAACAGCACATGCCGTCCACGGATGGGGATATCCAAATCCTTATCCAGACGCACAAAGCCCTGGTTGCGGCTTTCGGTGGAGTAGTTGGATACGGCCAGAATGTCAATTTCGAGCGGGATGCGGATGGTGCGCAGCAGATCAGCCATGAAAAACAGCACGCCGCGCAGCACGCCCACCATCACCGGGTTCTTGCCGGCGTAATCTTCAGAAATTTGCTGACCCATCACACGGATGCGCGTCTGGATCATCTCCTCGGAGAAGAGAACCTTTGAAATATCCTGCGCAAAAGGTCCATACTGGCCAAGATCAATTTTGGGTGTCAATGTGGCTTATTCCTCGTGGATTTGGGATGAGCGGCCCTGAATACTGGCGGCATCCTGGTATAACCCGTATTTCACCATCATGTCGCGCAGCTCGCGGCGCTTGAGCAGCTTGATTCTAACATGCGGGTAGAGTTCCTGCATGCGCTTAAGCTTCCAGTTTTTGTGGGTGCTGAGCTGCGGGCGCAGGGTGGTCAGTTCAATGTACAGATCCTGCTCGGGAAGGTAGAAATCGGGAGAAAACGCCTCGGTAACATTGCCGGCGCTGTCATATTCCAGTGGAAAGGTACGCGGCTCGTATTCCCAGGCTATCCCGTAAAAATCAAGTACTTTGGAAAAGGTCTCTTCGGATGGGTGTGAAAATTTCTTCGAAGCGTTTTTTGAACAGGACGACTCGCTCACTTTATCTACTTCCGGTTTTCTTTTGATCGGTACCCATTCATTTTATATCAGCTTGACAAAAAAGGAAAGGTATACTATACTAATGGTATAATACCTTTGGATATTTCATGAAAAACAATCCTTCTACTGCCGATTTGGATTTTTTGCTGGCTAACTGGGAGGCCAACTACAAAAAGGGGCTGCTCAGCTTCTGGATCCTGCTGCAGCTCCATCAGCGCCCATGCTATCCGCTCGAAATGCGTGAACAACTTGAACAGCTCAGCCAGGGGAGCATCAGCGCGGAAGAGAACAGCCTGTACCGGGCGCTGCGGCGATTTGAAGAGGTGGGCATCGTTTCCAGCCGGTTGGAACCCACCGGGCAGGGACCGGATCGCCGCTACTATCAACTGACTTCCTCCGGCTTGGATCTGCTGCGGCGGTTCATTCAGCGAAATATTGTCATTTTCAGGGCAGCGGGCGTGAGTGAGAAAATCCATGCGGTACTGGAAAGCGAATAACCATTTGAGAGGTGAACCATGGACCAGACATCATTTGCCCATCAAAGAGCAATTCTGCGTGATCTGCTGTTGATCCTTACAGGCGGGGCAGGGGTACTGCTGCTCACCTCGCTGGACGGCATTGGGTTTTCCACCCTGCCGTACGGCGGGCCAAAGGTCTTTTTTGCCTGGTTTGGCCCGTGGCTGGCTCTGCTTACCGGCAGTCTGGCGATTCTGATCTGGCTGACGCTGAACCGGGGCTGGCGGGATGTATCTTTCGACGAAAAGAGTACGCTGCTGTTTGGATACGCGGGTGTTGTGTGGGCGTGTCTGGCGGCGTTTGTTCTGGAGGTATCCGATTTTCTCAACCTGGCGCACTTCGTCACGGCAGCATTGGGGATTGCCCTGTTGCTGGGGTACGTGGAATACCGCCGTAGACGCAGCAAACCGCAGGAGCTGTTTCCATAACCATACGGCAGCGCGAGCCTCCCGGCAATCGGTAGGGGTCAACAGAAAATGTGCAACCGGATCACTATGATGTGACCCGGTTTTTTTGTTTAGATGCAGCCCATTTATACCCGCGTTTCGATGGCTGCCCTCGATTGACGGATGATTTCTCGGATTTGCGGAAGATGATCGTCGGTATGTTTGAGACCCAGCAAAAAACGGCCGCGAGCATCCACAATGCCGGCGCTGGCCCACGGGCTGTAGGTGGTCTCATAATGCGGTGGATCCGGCCACAGATCCAGACTGGCCAGCAGGAATTTCTGGCTTTGTAAGGTAAGCAGGCGAAGCTGCCGGATGGTGGTCACCTGCTGCCAGGGCACCTCATGGCGCGAGCGGCCGTGAAATTCAACACCGCGGGCCAACTCGGCACCCAGGAAGGCTGATTCTTCGTTGGAGGCATTCAGGTGGACGATGACGTGCGCGAGCGTCCAGGCGATATGCAGTTCCTCCGCATTGAGCGTGTAGGGGTCTATGGCGCTGGGATCTTCGGGCTGAAAGACCACATCGCGGTCTTCGCACACCGAAAGTTGATCCAGAATGTATGTGTACACGCTCTCCGCAGCTTCCCGCAAGTCATCGAGCGTCATGGCCTCTGCCATCCTGACGACGGAGGTCTTCTTTTGGTGAAGAGGGGTAAAATCGAGCATGTTTATCTACCTTATAATCTGTGCTATCATCATTGAAACCTGTAAACTTGTATTTCATGATACCCAAGTTTTTCCGACCTGTCAAAACAGATACCCACCGAAACAAATAAAATTCTCTTGCAACGGAGCACTAATATGACCTCTGAACTTTCTCTGCTGAAACCAAAACGTCTCAAAGCAGGTGATACCGTGGCCCTGGTGGCCCCGGCCAGCCCGCAAAACGAGGATGAAGGCATCCGCGCCGCCATCGAGACGGTCGAATCATTGGGTTTTATGGTGAAGGCCGGAGCGCATCTGTATGAACGCTGGGGATACCTGGCCGGTCCTGATGAGCACCGCGCCGCCGATCTGAACGCAGCGTTTGCCGATGAGCAGGTGGATGGCATCATCTGCATCGGTGGGGGATGGGGTTCGCCACGCATTTTGCCATATTTGCAGATAGATATGATCCGCGCCAACCCCAAATTGTTGATGGGTTACAGCGATATCACCGGGCTGCTGAACGGCATCCACAAACACACCGGTCTGGTCACCTTCCACGGACCTATCGGGGCGCAGACCTTCAGTCCCTACACCTACAGCGAGTTCAAAAAAGTGGTATTGGACGGGCAAAGCAACGTGCAACTGGGCACCCCGCCTGCCTTTGAGACGGCTCCCGGCAAAGTGGAGAAAGCCAACCGACTTACGCGCATCCACGGCGGCAAGGCGCGCGGTCCGCTGGCAGGTGGGAATCTATCCTTGTTGGCCACATTGTGCGGTACGCCCTTTATGCCGGATCTGGATGGACGCATCCTGTTCATTGAGGAAGTGGGCGAGTCCACCTACCGCGTGGATCGCATGCTGACGCAGTTATGGCTGGCCGGCGCGCTGCAGAAATGTGCCGGGATTGTTTTTGGCAAGTTCACCGATTGCAAAACCTCGGCTTCGTGGGCCAAACAGCTCACCGTGGAAGAGATTCTGGTTGATCGCTGCGCCGGGCTGGGTATGCCGGTGCTGAGGGGATTGATGATCGGGCATATTGAGGATCAAACCACGCTGCCGCTGGGCTGCCAGGCTGAGCTGGATGTGGATACCGGCACGCTCACGCTGCTGGAGCCGGGGGTGAGTGCGTAGTGCATAGTGATGAGTTTAGAGTGATGAGTGTGTAAGTTGGGTTGAAAACGAATGTCTGAAACCCAACAAAGCCCATTCAATCCGTAGGACGCCCATTGGGCGTCCTTTTCATGCGGGTGGTCACTGACCGCCCCTATCAGTATATGTGTGATGTTACCCCACTCTACCCAGGTGAAATCCATTCGCTTCGTAGGGGAGCACAGTGTGCTCCCGATGGAGTAAATTGATAATGGTCGCCTGTGCGGGCGGTCACTGACCGCCCCTACCAATACGTTGGGTTTCGCTTCGTTTGACTTCGCTGCGCTTGCCAAACGTGCTCTACCCAACCTACAGGTGGCCCCGTGATGTCGTAGGGGAGCACACTGTGCTCCCGATGGAGTAAATTGAAAACACCTGCCTGTGCGGGCGGTCATTGACCGCCCTTACCTGTAGAATGGTTTGACTGGGTGACCCGCCATGATCGACGGCATCGATTGGCGGAAATTTGAAATGTATTGCATAATTAGGTTGTCAGGAACATCCTGCTGGTAATCTCCGGCATTGATGAGATTCCAGCTCACTGCACAAATCCATTTTTGAAATAATTAATCGTTCCATTTACCGGTATTGTGACCCATCCGAATGCCGGTGGCGGCTGTATTTGCGGACCAAAGGGTAATCCGCGTTTGCGGGACCATCCCTTTGAATAAACCATCGTGCAATTCCGTTAATGAATAGAAGGGACGTGAAAAAATGAACGCTATTCCATCCGCTTTACCTGCCGAGAAATCACTGAGCAGGTGGATCAAAAATCACTCATTGGCCTCGTTTATTATCCTGGCTTTTGTGCTGGCGATATTCTGGCTGCCGGGGAATACCATCGATCTGGGGTTCATCAACGGCTTTGGCATTCTGGGATCACTCGGCCCGGCGCTGGCTGCCGTGCTGGTTTCAGGCATTGTCAATCCCAATCCATCGGGCATCCCGGCCGGCAAGCGCTGGGGCTTGTTTGGGCTGCTTACGCTCATCATCGTGGCGGTATTTGCGGGCGTGCGGCTGTGGATGGCCGCCGGCCTGGTCAGCATGGGCGGGTTGGCGCAGGATCCGCGCGTGTATCCAAACGTGCTGGCCGTGGTGATGGATGTCATCGCTGCCGCTGTGGCGGGATATATACTCTCCGGCCTGTTTTCCTCCCGGCAGGGGGTGCGTGACCTGCTGGCTTCGCTGGATTTTCGCCGCAGGCCGGTGAGGTGGTACGGCTGGCTGTTCGCGCTGGGCGTCTACCCGGTGGTGCTTCTGATCGGCAATCTGATCTCGGCCGGGATCAGCGAGCAGCCGTTTGCGCTCAACATGAGCGGCCCCTGGTATCTGGTGATCCTCACCACCGTCGTCCTGCTGGCTTACTTTGTGATCGGCGGGGGCGGGATGGAGGAACCCGGCTGGCGCGGGTTTGCCCTGCCGCGGCTGCTGAAACGGTCCAAACCGCTGGGCGCCAGTTTGATTTTGGGAATGGTCTGGTCGCTGTGGCACTGGCCGATGTTGATGATGCAGATTGCCGCTGGTGGTTTTGTAGTTGTCCTCATTTTTGTGGTGCAGGTGGTGATTTACTCGGTTGTGTTCACGGCGGTGTATGCGCGCTCGCGGGGCAGCCTGCCGTTGGTGATTTTGTTGCACGCGGCGATTAACCTGAGCGAGTTTTACTTGCCGCCGTCCACCATCGCGCTGGGATTGTGGCTGTTACTGACGGCCGCCCTGGCGGTGTGGATGGGGCTGAAGCCAGGCATGTTCCTGCTGGAGGAGCAGCAGTAAACCGATCCGTTGGGTTTCGCTTGGTTTGGCTTCTCTGCGCTTGTCAAACACGCTATACCCAACCTACGGTGGCCTCGTGATGTCGTAGGGGAGCACAGTGTGCTCCCGTTTTTGCGGACCGTTGATTATCGAGGAATTTGTGACAACCAGCGTCAAGCCGATCCCTCGTCGCGGCGCGGACGCCGCTCCATCGGGATGACAGGATATAAACCCGGTGTCACCCCGAGCTTGCGAGGGGTCGGCTATGGACATATTATTAAGAACGGGCAGATAATCAAAGGTGTCGCTGAACGCACACGGTATATGAACCCAAAAGGTATTCTGGCATTCGCCTGCCGTTGCTCTCTGATACAATAATCTCATGCCTCACCGCATCTACTTTGGCGATAATTTACCCATCCTGCAAAGCCTGCCCTCCGCATCGGTGGACTTGATCTACATCGATCCGCCCTTCAACACCGGCAAGATCCAGGAGCGCACGCAGATCAAAACCGGTCTGTCGGAGAACGGCGACCGCACGGGTTTCAAGGGCCAGCGCTATCAGACCATCAAGCTCGGTTCCAGGGCGTACGACGATATCTTTGACGATTTTCTGGCTTTTCTGGAGCCGCGCCTGGTTGAGGCGCACCGCCTGCTCAAACCGCCGGGCAGCCTGTACTTCCATATCGACTACCGTGAGGTGCATTACTGCAAGGTGCTGCTGGATGGCATTTTTGGGCGCGAGAGCTTTATCAACGAGATTATCTGGGCCTATGACTACGGCGGACGGCCCAAATCGCGCTGGCCGGCCAAGCATGACAACATCCTGTGGTACGCCAAAGATCCGCGCCGGTACTGCTTTAACTACAACGATCTGGACCGCATCCCGTACATGAGCCCCGGGCTGGTGGGTCCTGAGAAGGCCGCACGCGGCAAGACGCCCACCGATACCTGGTGGCACACCATTGTGGGCACCAACAGCCATGAAAAGACCGGCTATCCCACCCAGAAGCCGCGCGGGGTGATCGACCGCATCATCAAAGCCTCGTCCAAACCGGGTGACACGGTGCTGGATTTCTTCGCGGGCAGCGGCACGGTGGGCGAGAGCTGCCTGGCATTGGGACGCAATTTCATCCTGGCGGATAACAATCCCCAGGCGCTGGAGGTGATGAGCAAGCGCTTCAGCGGCTGCCCGGATATCGAGTGGATCGGGTGGCAGGGGGAAACAGCAAAATGAAGAATGTGCTGGTCACAGGCGGAGCCGGGTTCATCGGCTCCAATTTTATTCGGCACCTGCTGGCCCGTAAGGATATTCAGCGCGTCGTCAACCTGGATGTACTCACCTACGCCGGCACGCTGGCCAACCTGACCGGCCTGGAAAGCGACGCCCGTTATCGCTTTGTGCACGCCGATATTCGCGACCGCGCGCAGGTTCAGACCCTGCTGCAGGAAGAGCAGATCGACACAATTGTGCATTTCGCGGCTGAAACACATGTGGACCGCTCCATCCGCGAGCCGGATGCGTTCATTCAAACCAATGTGCTGGGCACCCTGCAGCTTTTGGAGGCCGCCCGGGCCGTCTGGGATGGTCATTTTGAGGGCAGGCGCTTTCATCACATCTCCACCGATGAGGTGTACGGCATGCTGGAGCCCGGCGATCCGCCTTTTACGGAGAGCACACCCTACAACCCGCGTTCCCCGTATGCCGCATCTAAAGCCGCCGAGGATCACCTGATACGCTCTTTCTTTCACACGTATGGGCTGCCGGTCACGCTTTCCAACTGCTCCAACAATTACGGGCCGCGCCAATACCCGGAGAAATTCATCCCGCTGGTGATCCTGAGCTGCCTGAAGGGCGAGCGCATCCCCATCTACGGCGACGGCGCGCAGATCCGTGACTGGATCCACGTGGAAGATCACTGCCGCGGGATCCTGCGCATTTTGCAGGACGGCCGGCCCGGCGAGACGTATCACCTGGGCGGCGGGAATCAACCCACCAATCTGGAGATCGCCCATCAACTCTGTGATTCGATGAACCGCAAACTCCCGCATTCCGCGCAGGTACCGCATAAAAAACTGCTGCAATTTATCACCGACCGGCCCGGGCACGACCGGCGCTACGCCATGGACTGCACGAAAATTCAACGCGAGCTGGGCTGGACCTCGCAGATCAATCTGGCAGAGGGGCTGGATCAGACGGTGGACTGGTATCTGGATCACCCCGAGTGGCTGGAGGCGGTGACCCGGGCTGATCCGTACCAGGCCTGGATGCGCGAGCAATACCAGGGGGAGGCATAAGCGCATGAAAGGCATCATTCTGGCAGCCGGACGGGGCACGCGGCTGTACCCGATCACCCAGGCAGTGTGCAAACAGCTTTTACCGGTATACAACAAGCCCATGGTGTACTACCCGCTTTCCATGCTGATGCTGGCTGGCATCACCGAAGTACTGGTGATTGTCAACCCCGAAGACCGGGCGGCTTTCACCCGCCTGCTGGGCGATGGCTGTCAGTGGGGGATGCGCATTCAGTATGCCGAGCAGCCCAGCCCCAACGGCCTGGTGGACGCTTTTTTGATCGGCGAGCAGTTTATCGAGAACCAGCCGGTCAGCCTGATTCTGGGCGACAACATTTTTTACGGCACCGCCCTGCGCACGTTGCTCAAGGAAGCCGCCGGTCATCAACACGGGGCGCTGATCTTTGCCTACCGGGTGAGCAACCCGCAGGATTACGGCGTGGTGGAACTGGATGCGGACGGGCGGGTGCTGGGCCTTGAGGAAAAACCGCTGCACCCGCGCAGTAGCTACGCCGTGCCGGGTCTGTATTTCTATGACAACCGGGTGGTGGAGTATGCCCGCTCGCTGCGCCCATCGCCGCGCGGTGAGATGGAGATCACCGATCTGAATCAACTGTATTTGCAGGAGGGCGCGCTGAAGGCAATCAACCTGGGGCGCGGGGTGGCCTGGCTGGATGCCGGTACGCACGATTCGCTGCTGCGGGCTGCGCAGTTTATCGCCACGGTGGAAGAGCGGCAGGGGCTGCTCATCTCCAGCCCGGATGAGATCGCTTTTATCCAGGGCTGGATCAGCGAAGCGCAGCTCCGGGCCAATATCGACGCTCAATGCCCGAGTGAATACAGTTCAAAACTGATCCAGTTTTTGCACTCTTACGGATTGGAGAAATAGCATGAAGTTTCCGGCGGTAGGCGTGGCCATGATGGTGCATAAGGGGGAACAGGTGTTGATGGTGAAGCGCATCAACTCGCACGGGGCGGGCACATGGTCCACACCCGGCGGGCACCTGGAGTACGGCGAAACGTTTGAACAATGCGCCGAGCGCGAGACGCTGGAAGAAACCGGCATTATAGTGTGCAACGTACGCTACCGTGCCATCACCAACGATGTGTTTACCGAAGAGGGAAAGCATTACATCACCATCTGGATGGAAGCCGATTATTCGGATGGCGAGCCCACCCCGCAGGAAGATGAATGCGCTGAAGCCGGCTGGTTTGATCTGCTGGCGCTGCCCGAGCCGCTGTTTCTGCCGCTGGCAAACCTGTTAAGCGGGCAAAACCGTTATCCGTAATCCCCGGCCTGAATCAGCCGGGGTACTTTTTCCCAAATCTCTTTATATTTCACTCGACCGTCGCGGAACGGCGTTCCTTGCGGTAGATCAACCATCCCAGCACCAGGCAGGCTCCCACCAGTACCAGCGTGGCGATCAGACCGCCTTCCGGGCCGAACGGTCCGCCGGTGAGCCAGCCTGGCCCGTTTTCAGCCATCTTCCATATCGATGGACTTTGAAAGATATTTCCGCTGACCGGAAAGCCATACACGCTGCCCTGGATCCAGTTCCAGGCGGAGTGCAGACCGAACGCGCCCCAGATGCTGCCTTCCCACAACACCAGCAGGGCAAACATCAACCCTGCCAGGGCGATATTGAGCGTGGAAAGAAGCGATACGCCCGGGTTGAGCAGGTGCAGCACGGCAAACAGCAGCGAGGAGATGAGCAGCCCCAACACTACTGACCGTTTTGCACCGATCACCGGAAGGAGCCAGCCGCGCATCACCAGCTCTTCCAGCGAGCTTTGCAGCAGCCAGCCCGGCAGGGTGAGCAAACTGGCGAAGAGCAACACCGGGAGCGCATTGCTTTGCGGCTGCACATCGATCCAGCCAAAAATGGCACTGATGAGCACGATGAATGAAAACAACACCAAGCCGCCAGCAAACCCGCGCAACAGTTTTTTCAACCAGGCCGGGCCTTCCAATCCCAGAGTCCGCACCGGGCGCTGTTCCACCACTGCCACCCACAGCAGCAGCAGGAGACCGGTGGGCACGAGCGTAAGGGCGAAGAAGAACAGCAGGTTCACCGCTCCGCCAACCGGCGTGGCGCCGGATGGGAGTAAATCAAACCCCAACATCAGCGCGTACGGGATGGCGCCAAAAAACTGTCCACCAAACACAAACACGATGGCCATGAGAACGGCCAACCAGACCGGCACCAGGCGTTTTGCGGCACGGGCCAGCTCAATCAAATGATGGCGTGAACGGAAAATGGCAGAAATCATATGAATCGTCCTGTCTGATACTGTTTCATGGCTCTATTATGCCTGATTTTCGATGGATTTGCCCGGGTCTATTGCACGGTTGTCTGTAGTTCGTATAATGGAGAGTAGTGAAACCCGTTTGACGCAAGGAGGGAATATGCTGAAAGAATTCAGGGAATTTATCCAGCGCGGGAACATGATTGATCTGGCAGTGGGTATTGTGGTTGGAGCCGCCTTTACGGCGATCGTCAACTCGCTCGTCAAGGATATCATCATGCCGCCCATCGGGCTGCTGCTGGGCGGAGCCGATTTTTCTGACCTGTTCATCCTGCTCCAGCAGGGAAACCCGGGCGGGCCGTATGCCACCCTGGCCGATGCGCAGACTGCCGGCGCGGTGACCATCAACATTGGGCTGTTCATCAACGCCATTATTGGGTTTTTGATCGTTTCACTGGCGGTATTTTTACTGGTGAAAGGCATCAACCGCCTGCGCAGCAAACCGGAACCCAAACCCGCTGAGCCGGTTACCAAGGAATGCCCGGTGTGCTTTACCGAGATCCCGGTCAAAGCGCAGCGCTGCCCCAATTGCACCAGCCACCTGGTTTGATCACGGCAGATTGAGATTGATTTCCATCCCCACCGGCAAAGCTAACGTCTCTCTGCCTGCCGGTGGATCAAATGATTCCCGGTATCCAAACCAATTTGACAGGATTGTAATTACGGATCGATTTCGTATAATGTGAGTCTGGTGCGGATACGGATAGCAGGTTTTTTTCCATCCCATACACTGCCATCAATAAGGAGCGATCCATGAAAGTTTTATTTCTGGGGGGAACGCAGTTTGTCGGTTTGCATATGGTGGAAGCAGCACTGGCCCACGGCCATCAGGTAACCCTGTTCAATCGCGGGCAGACCAAACCTGAGCTGTTTCCGCAGGCGGAAAAACTCCGCGGTGATCGGGATGGAGGCCTTGATGCCCTGAAAGGACGTGCCTGGGATGCGGTGATCGACGTGAACGCATATGTCCCTCGCCTGGTGAATGATACCGGCCGCTTGCTCAAGGGATCGGTAGGGCAGTATATCTTCGTCTCCACCGGCTCGGTGTATGACTTCATGCAGATGAAGCCGTACGCGGATGAAAGCTCTCCGCTGCTCAAACTGGAAGATGAGACTACCGAGGACTGGAACGGCCCCAACTACGGCGGCTTGAAGGTGCTGTGCGAGAATGTGGTGATGGATCTGTATCCGCAAAATCACATGATTACGCGCCTGGGTGTGGTGGCCGGACCGTATGATGTGACAGATCGGGTTACCTACTGGGTCACCCGGGCAACCAAAGGTGGAAAGATGCTGGCGCCCGGCGCTCCCAACCTGCGCATGCAGTTTATCGACGCGCGCGACCTGGCCAATTTCACCATTCAGGGCATGGAGAAGCATCTGAACGGCATCTTCAACACCATTGGCAATTCCATCACCTGGCAGCATTTCTTTGATGCCTGCCGCGATGCCTTCCAGGTGCAGCCCGAGCTGGTCTGGATTAACGACATGCAGTTCCTCTCCGAAAATGTGGATATGGGATCGCGCGAGTTCGGCGCCATCCCCATGGCTGTACCGGCCGAGTTCAGCGACATCATGACCATTCGCAGCGAAAAAGCGCTGGAGAACGACATGGTCTTTCGCTCCACGCTCAACACGGTGCGCGATGTGCTGGCCTGGGATAAAACCCGCCCGGTGGATGAACCGCGTATCGCCGGTCTGACACCGGAACAGGAGAATCACCTGCTGGAAAAATGGCAGGAAAAAGTCGCTTGACCCGTGAACTCACAACCGCTCGAAAGGGCGGTTGTTTATTGAATCACATATCTGGCTGAAAATCCCATCAAAATGACTGAGCAGGACAGGCTGCTTTTTTGTACAATAGAGGTATCCATTGTGCAGGGGAGTGGAAAAATGAAGACTGAAAGACGCGTCTGGTTTCCGCTGGCCATGCTGATGCTGGTCATATTATCGTGCAGCCTGCCGGATAAGCTCAGCACAGAAGACCGTATTCGTACACAAATCGCTCAAACCCGTACCGCTGACCCAAACAGCGTCGCCCTGGTGGAGGAGGAACAGGGAGCAACCTCCACCGCTACTCCTGAAGGCCCTGGGCCCTCGCGGACGTTGACCGCCACACAGGCGGATGAACCCACCGATACACTCACCCCCACCGCAACGCTTACCGCCACCGTATCCGAAGACCAGTCGGACCCCGACTGCAACATTGCCACGTTTATCAAGGATGTCACCATTCCGGATGGCACCGAAATGTCAGCGGGGGAGGCTTTTACCAAGACCTGGCGGCTGAAGAATGTGGGTACCTGCACCTGGACGACCAGTTACGCAGTGGTGTTTGTCAGCGGTGAGCAAATGGGCGCCGCAGGGGAGATTAATCTCTCCAAAAAAGTACCCCCGGGCGAATCGGTGGATATCACGATCGATATGACGGCTCCCGGTGCGGCCGGTGATTATCGCGGCAACTGGAAACTGCGTTCGTCAGACGGAGTGGTGTTTGGATTAACCACCGGCAAAGCCTTTTACGTGGTCATCACCGTTAAGTGATGAAATGAAGTGGATAGGAGTCTGACGGCGCGTCAAAATTATCGCGTGCTGTCAAGATGCATGCTGTCCAGCAGTTCGCCGGGCAAAATGTGGCGGTACAGCGCGTATTCAAGATCTTCCGCGGTATCCAGATCGAATGAAATGGATGGCAGATTGAGAATCTGGATATCGAGACCGCGATAATGGGCCGCGGCGATGTGTTTCAGGAACGAACCCTCACCAAACAGAAATTGAATACAGCCGGGCGGGTTGAGCAGCAACGAGTTGGTGCCGGTCTTGTGATGATCGGAGACGATGGCGATACTGTTTTCGCTGCTGGCGGATTGAGCCAGTGTTTCCAGTTCGTTCCGGCGTAGTGAGGGCAGATCGCCATGCAGGACCAGTAAACGAGAAGCTCCGTTCTTGAGCGCGTAGGCGCTGGCGGCATCGAGGGCAGCATTGATCCCGCCGGGGGGTTCTTCAATATACTGCGCCCCGCATTTGACGGCAAAGCGGTGCA
>CAZHMZ010000008.1:42274-45895 GCA_964532655.1 uncultured Anaerolineaceae bacterium | reverse complement strand
AGACGGGTACCGCGTAAACCCAGGAAAGGATTGGCTTCTTTTTCAGTTTGAAGGTATTCGACGGATTTGTCACCGCCTAAATCCACCGTACGTACAGTGACTGGTTTTGAGCCGGCCTGATTCAAAATCCGGGTGTAATACTGGTACTGTTCTTCTTCAGAAGGCGGGGTCTTACGACCTAAAAAGAGATGTTCCGTGCGGAACAATCCAATGCCGTCCGCGCCACTTTGCAATGCAGCTTCAGCTTCATCAACAGAACCGATGTTTGCAGATACCGGAACGGTGTGCTGATCCCTTGTGATGGCGGGTTTGCAGGCGAGTGAAAGCGCTGTAAGATCCCTTTGGTGGCTGGTCGTCGAAAGAAGTCTGTACTTTTCGAGCGTAGTCGTATCCGGATCTACAATCACCGTACCTGTCTGACCATCGACGATGATGCTGGTGGTATTCTCAATTTCAGGATTGGGAGAAAATATCCCCGCCACGGCCGGTATACCCATTGCCCTGGAAAGAATCGCCACATGAGAGGTAAGGCTGCCCTGCGCTGTACAGAAAGCCAGCAGATTTTCCCGATCCATGCCCAGAATGATAGAAGTGGCCAGATCCTCCGAAAATAGGATGGAAGGATGATTGAGTGGTTTAGAGATCGGTTTTCCGAGAAGAATGCGTAAAACCCGTTGACCTACATCGTGCAAATCAACAGACCGTTCTGCGAACACACCAATCTGCAGGGAAGAAAGCATCTCCTTAAAGGTGCTCACCCCTTTGAACCAGGCATATTCAGCCGTAAACCGGTCCTGCAGGATCAACTGATTGACTTTGGATAGAAGATCCGGATCCTGGAGGAACAATTGTTGTGTTTCAATGATAGAGGCGGTTTCCGATGATAATTCGTTTCGAGCTGTCTCATAAAGCGCTTCAATTTGCCGGCCGGCAATCTCAAGTGCATTCAGCAGACGTTCATGCTCGTTTTGCGGATCGGCGCAGCGCGATTCGGTAACGCTGAGTACAGGCGGTTCAAAATTGAAAGCCGGTCCGATGGCAATCCCGGGAGAGATGCCCAATCCCTGCAGTATCTTCATTTAGGAACTCCGGTGGGTAATTCCGTTGCATCTATCGTGCGCCCGTCGAAAAAATCCTCAAAAGCCTGCATGGTGATTTCAGCCTGCTCGCCTTCGATGGTTACCTCAACTTCATCATTTTGAAGGGCAGAAATGGAAAGGACCATGATCAAACTGGTAGCCCTGACGCGGTTTGACTGGCGGGTGAGGTTTTGTATCCAGATGGAATTTGAGGTGAAGGAGCTGGCCAGTTGCACAAACCTGGCAGCCGGCCTGGCATGAAGACCTATCTGATCTTGAATGATGAAACACCGTACAACAGTACCCATAAGTCCTTTCAGCAGGGGATTCGCCTATGATCTGGAAGAATATTTTATTCCCTCAAGTATACACTCCGGGTGTGCGAGTGTGAATAATTTGCTGAAAGGTTCATTTATATTTATGATATATAATATATAATATATTATCAAAATAGTAGATAGCCATGGGGGAGGGGGGATGTGAATCGAATTGAGATAAAAAGTTGCGAATTTCTGAACAAAATCAGTTTACATTGTCTGTGAAATATGGCTTATTGGGTTTGGCGTCAGTATGGGCAAAAAGGACATTAGATCGAAATGTGTCGAGAAAGGTAAAAAAATAGGCCACACTAAAGCTTGGCAATGCTTTTCGGGGGAATTACGTATAACGAGCCTGAAGCAAATGCTTACTGAATTGATTTTGGATAAAGTAGTGAAATTGCACGACGCATTGTCGAATGCGAATTGAAGAAAAACCACAGTGTTCGTGTAATGAATTGATATGCGTCAGCACATGGAAAGTAGTCTGGAAATGAGCCTGATAGGCCTAACGAATACGTTTATGATAATGATACTTATCAAAAGCATAAACTGAAATACTAAGAATAGCCTCCTTTCTGCTCCCCCCCCACTACTCCGAAAGGTACAAGAAACGATCTGGTAGTGATCATTCGCTGATATTGATACAGCAAAACTAAAATTATTTTAATTCCATATTTGAAAGACACAATGATCAAGCCCCCATTTTGTACCTGATGCGAAACACCTTTTCAGTTCAGGGGTTTTCTGGTTTAGCTCACTGTCGATAATGTTATAATCATTTTATTCCTGTAAGTTTGACCATCTTGTGTGAGATAAGGAAAATTATGTACGAGACCACAAAAGATAGCGGAAAAACGACGATTGCACCGGATGTTCTGGTGGATATCACCCGCCTGGCTGCACTGGGTGTGGAAGGTGTTGACAGGCTTGCCCCGGTTCCCGGCGGCGTCAATCGGCTTTTCCGTCGAGGCACCAGTGAAGGGGTTCAAATCCTGGTGGAAGGAAATAAGGTGGATGCTGATATCTACCTGATTTTGCGCCCCAATACGAGCATCCTTGAGGTCAGCCGTGAAGTGCAGAACCGGGTTGCTCGCGCCATTGAAGAAATGGTAGGCATGGAAATTGGCGGTATCCATATCCACGTCGAAGATATCGCTGTTCAGCCTCACCTTTCCTGAAAATGAAATCAAGAACCAAAGCCCGTAGTGTTGCTTTGCAGGTCTTATATGAGGTCGATCTATCCGGGCACGCGCCTTTGGCGGTGCTCAATGAGAGAATTGCCGAAGAAGAGATCACTGACCCGAACATGATTGAATTCATCAAAAAGATCGTGGTGGGTGTCTCGCCCATTGTGGACCGGTTGGACAGTTTTATCGCTCAGCATGCGCCTGAATGGCCTCTTGATCAGGTTGCTTCAATCGACCGAAATATTATCCGCATCGCACTATGGGAATTTGCTGTTGAGGTGTGCACCCCTTTAAAAGTGGCCATTAACGAAGCCATCGAACTCTCCAAACTGTATGGTTCCGAGAGCACCCCCCGTTTCGTAAACGGTGTTCTGGGTAGTCTGGCAGAAAGACAAACTGAGATCCTGACCTCCATTAAAAATTTGCGCTAAACCTTTTGCCGCAGTTCGGCAGCAAAGGAAACGCATGAATGAATTTTTCTGTCGATCGGCATACTATCTGTTAGCGGTATTGATGCTTGGTGCCGCCCTTACCGCATGTTCTTTCACTCCTGAAGCCCCATCGCCCTTAATTACTGCAACAGCCCAACCGACAGAATCACCTCCGGATGTGGAAGTGGTGTTCCGGGTTTCCATTCCTTCAGAAACCGGTTCTGAGGGCGATATTTATCTTGAAATCCTCAATGACCCGGCCAGTAGCGGTTTCGATGTGCAGCGTCATCCGTTCGATACGGTGGATGGCGACACACGGCAGCTCACTCTATCTTTTTCACACGGAACATTACTCCAATACCGTTATTTGTTAGATACCGGGCAGGAACTGCGAGTTGAGCATACCCTCGCTGGAGCGCCTGTGACCTACCGGCGATATTTCGCAGAGATCCCCGGTGAAGTGCATGATATCGTCGCTTCCTGGTCTGACCACCCCTCTGATGCCCCTGCAGGGCAACTCATTGGCTCGGTCACTGATCCGTATGATAATCCCCTGCCCGATATGCTGATCACAGCGGGCGGGCTGCATACAATTACAGGAGCT
>CAZHMZ010000008.1:0-42264 GCA_964532655.1 uncultured Anaerolineaceae bacterium | reverse complement strand
GGCCGGTTTGCATAACCTTGTGGTGAGCAGCATTCATGGGACCACCCTCCCCTTTCAGCAAGGTGCTGTGATTGAGGCAGATTCGATTACTGACGCACAGGTGGTGACCCGGCGGACAAAGATGGTCAAGATCACTTTCCTGCTGGAAGAGCCTGGTACTTCCGATCAAAACGCCATAATTCGATTATTCGGTAACCTATACGAAACAGGTAATAATTTCTCAAGCCTATTTGGGTCAACTGGGTGGAAATTCAGCCGCACACCTGAACTGGTCCGCCTGGATGACGGTCGCTACGTGATCACCCTGACATTGCCGGTTGGTTTTGATTTCCGTTACCAGTACACTATGGGTGACTCATTCATCAATACCGAACTGGATGTCATTGGAGAACCCTTAACACACCAACTGATCATCCCGGATACTGACGTCACCGTTAAGGACCGGGTATCTGCCTGGAGTTCAGATGGCAACCAGCCGGTCTATTTTTCGGTAACCGTCCCGAATGAAACACCGCTTACCGATACCGTATCCATTCAGTTTGATCTTAATGGATGGAGCTCGCCTTTGCCGATGCAGCGCGTTGAAGATCACACCTGGGCTTTCACACTGTCGTACCCTCTGCCAGAGCAAAAACAATTGACCTACCGCTATTGTCGGAATCTGGTGTGTACTGCGGCCCCGGCTGCTGAAGTGAACAACGGCCCGGCGGAGCAAACCATCAGGCTTGTTGATAATGTCGAGATGCAGATACGGGATATCATTCAATCCTGGGCCTGGCTTCCTCCAACCGGAGATCAGACCACGATCATTGGTTCGCAGGTGCAGCCGCGAGGGTCAGCGTTCATGGCCGGTGTTGAGCTTCAGACTCTTCAAAAAGAAGGTTCATCTGAAACGTATTCGGCTGCTTTCGACAATATTTCTTCCATTGGGGCAAACTGGGTGGTATTGACGCCTTCCTGGCGCTTTACCAGCGCCAATCCGCCTCGCCTGGAAATGGCTGTCGGTGAGGACCTGTTTGCCGCTGATGTAGAAGATGCCATTCAAAAAGCTCGCGATAACGGTCTGCAAATCGCACTGTTTCCGCGGATTCTTCTGGATGATGAAACCGGTGCCTGGTGGGCCGGCGCTGCTCGCGATGGAGTCTGGTGGGATGCCTGGTTTTCGCAGATCAGTGCGTTTTACCGCAATTTCGCATGGCTGGCACAGGAAAACGGTATTCCCGTTCTTATATTCGGTGATCCTTCCATAACACCTGCTTATCCAGATGGTATATTACCTTCCGGCATATCATCCGACGTTTTTTCGGATGCAGAAGAACGTTGGGTATCGATTGTGAAAGAGATGCGCACCTTGTATCAGGGCCGGGTGATGTTCGCGGCGGGCGATGTCGCCAAGGCGTCCTTCAGTCGGGAATTCTTTCAGATGTTCGACAGCCTATACTTCCTGGTAGATGTTCCGCTGACCGCAGAAAACGGAGCGAACCAGGATCTGAATGAGCCGGTGAAGACATACCTTGAAACACAGGTTCTCCCCTTTTCCGAGACAGTTCAACGGGATGTGATCCTAGCGCTGAACTATCCATCGCACCCGGATGCTGTAAAGGGCTGTATTGAAACCGAACATGGCTGTATCGACTTTGATTCACCAGCTGCATCAGACCAGGAGTATCGAGAAGTACTTGGTTCAGGAATCTTTGATGAAGAGCCTATGCCTGATTTCGCCATTCAGTATAAAATATATGAAAGCTTTCTGCGTGCAGTAAACGAGAATGAACAAATAGTAGGACTCGTTTCACGGGGCTATTATGCCCCGGTGGAGAGATATGATTTTTCCACCTCCATACGCGGGAAACCAGCCGCTGCGCTTTTATGGTACTGGTTTCCCCTGTTTGTTTACTCCGAGCCGCAATGATTTTATAAGGAGACAGCATGGAAACAGAAAAAATCGGAATACCCAGTGAAAATGGCCTTGAAATGCACGGCCTGTATAACATCAGAAGAAGCTTCTGGAACCTTTCACCCGCCCACTTGATCGAAGAGGCGCTATCTCGTGGAGAAGGCCAACTGGCCAGCCTGGGCGCTCTGGTGGTCAATACCGGCTTTCATAGCGGGCGATCTCCCAATGACAAATTCTTTGTCAAAAATGATCTGGACGATCAGGCTGTATTCTGGAGCAAAGAGAACAAACCGATTTCCCCTGAAAAATATGCTCAGATTTATCACAAAATGGTGGCTTATTTTCAGGGGAAGGATGTATTTGTTCAGGATGTGATGGTTGGAGCGGATCCAAAACATCGCCTGCCCATTCGGTTGGTATCTGAAAAAGCATTTGCCGGTTTGTTTGCCAATGACCTTTTCCTGCGCATTTCGGAGGAGGAAAAGGCACATCACAAACCCGAGTTCACCATTCTGCACTGCCCCGATTTCAATGCGGATCCAAAGGTAGATGGGACGGTATCTGGTACGGTGATCATCGTCAACCTGACCACCAAAATGATCCTGATTGGCGGAACCGGCTATGCTGGCGAAGTCAAAAAGTCCATTTTCACCATCATGAATTTCCTGTTGCCTTTGAAAGGTGTCATGTCCATGCACTGCTCAGCCAATAAAGGCGCGGACGGCGATGTGGCGCTCTTCTTTGGGCTTTCCGGCACCGGCAAAACTACCCTTTCCTCAGACCCTGAACGTTTTCTCATCGGTGATGACGAGCACGGATGGTCGGACAACGGCATATTCAATTTCGAGGGCGGCTGCTATGCCAAGGTCATCAAGATCAACCCCAAATACGAACCGATCATTTTTGAGGCGGTTCGAAAATTTGGGACCCTGCTGGAAAATGTGGTGATCGATCCGCAGACACGTGTACCCGATTTTGATTCGAATGCGCTGACCGAAAATACGCGGGCCGCCTACCCCATTGACGTTGTTGAAAAACGCGTCCCTGAAGGATATGCCGGCCATCCAAAGAATATTTTCTTCCTGACCGCTGATGCATTTGGCGTCATGCCCCCCATCGCCAAGCTGACCACTGCCCAGGCGCTGTACTTCTTCCTGGCTGGTTATACCTCCAAATTGGCCGGTACCGAGGTGGGACTTGGGCTGGAACCTCAGGCAACCTTCTCCATGTGCTTTGGCGCGCCGTTTATGCCGTTGGCACCCGGCGTTTATGCCGATCTGCTGGGTAAGAAAATCGAGGAACACAAGGTCAATGTCTGGCTGGTGAATACCGGTTGGACCGGAGGTCCTTATGGTGTGGGTCACCGGTTTGAACTTCCATATACGCGCTCCATCATCACAGCCGCGTTGAAAGGTCAACTGGAAAAAGAACCGATGCACCAAGAGCCATTTTTCAAACTGTGGATCCCGGACCAATGCCCAGGTGTCCCCTCAGAAGTGTTGGATCCGAAGAAGACCTGGAAAGATCCTGCCGCGTATGACAAACAGGCCCAGGATCTGGTGGCTCGATTTATGAAGAGCTTTGAGCAGTTTAAATCAACCGTTACGGAAGAGATTTATCTGGCCGGCCCCGGTCACTAATTATCAGATAAAGAAATACTGGCCATGTACCTAGCGAAACAGCAGGTACATGGCTGCAATCACCAGAAAAGGCGCATACGGGATGGCCTGAAAGGTTTTGAAACGGTTGGAAAGTTTCGCCACAACCAGGTAAACAAGACTGATCAGGCCACCCAAAAATATCGCGATGATAAGCCCGGCTGCAATTCCGGGCCAACCCAATCCCAAACCCAACACACCGGACAAATTGACATCTCCAAAGCCCAATGCCGGCTCATCCAGCGTCTCTCCGCGCCGCCTGGCCAGCCATTGCGCAAATACATGCCCCCCATAATGCAGCGCCAGCATGATCAAAAACCCGGCTGCCCCGCCCAGCAGGGTCATCCAGATGCCATGCAGTTGAATACCAAGAACCAGAAAGAGTAGTGCGCCGGCATATACTGTAGGAAGTAAGATTGCCCGATATTCAACGTCAATGATAAAGATGACAGTCGAATAAGTGGCTAGGAGTACGCCCATTACGATACTGAAACGCTCCGGCGGAAAAAGCGCGATCAGCGAGACGATGACGGGAAAAAGCAGGAGGACGATATAGCGCCGCAACGAAACCGATTTTCCGCATTCAGGACAGCGGGAAAAGGTCAGGTAAGCGGACCACCCCATTGGGCGATTGCAGGACGTGCAAACCGGACGATCTACCCGGCGAGTAATGGGAAGGGAATCACACAGGGTATTGATCAATAAACCCAGCAGGATCCCGACAGGGATGGTGAGGAGTAAAACAATCATTTATTGCCTCTTGCATTTGTAGGAATTAATTTCTATAAAGTATAATCTGTAACCAGCGGATTTGATGCCGCGGATGGTTATCAAAATGGAAATGTACCAGACCTCCTTTCAGCTTCAACAACTTCTCCAGAAATGGCAGTACGATCCTTCGATACGGGAGAACGTGGCGTATCGTTATGATCAGCCGGCTGTGGATGCCGCCTGGGCTGAATTCCCGGATGAAATCGAACCCCGATTGGTACAGGCGCTGGAAAAAATTGGTATATCTAAATTGTTTATCCACCAGCGCTCCGCCTGGGATGCTGTACGGGAGCGAAAGCATGTCGTCATTACCACGGGTACGGCCAGCGGCAAAACGCTTGCTTACAACCTACCGGTGATCAGCCGTTTTCTGCAAAACGAAGAGGCCTGCGTTCTGTATCTGTATCCCACCAAGGCTCTTGCCCAGGACCAGGAACACGGATTACGAACGTTATTACTGGCGTTGGATGATAGAAGAAACCCCGAGAAACAACTGGGTTTATACGACGGTGATACGCCGCAGGAAAAACGCCGCATCATTCGTAAAGAAGCTCATTTTGTGTTCACCAATCCGGATATGCTGCATCGCGGAATACTGCCCTTCCATACCGCATGGCAGCGCTTTTTCAGCAATCTGCAGTTTGTGGTGATCGACGAGGTACATACCTACCGGGGAGTTTTTGGATCCCACGTCGCCAATGTGATCCGACGGCTCAAAAGAATTGCCCGTTTTTACGGATCAGATCCGCAATTCATCATGACCTCTGCCACCATAGCCAATCCGAAGGAATTCACGGAGCGGATGATAGAAGAGCCGGTTGAGTTGATCTCAAAAGACGGCTCGCCGCATGGAAAACGAAATTATGTGCTGTACAATCCGCCCATCGTTCAGGAAGAGCTGGGTATCAGACGCAGCCCAACCGTCGAAGCGGTACGCCTTTGCGAAGATTTGTTTGACTCACACGTCCAGGCTTTGATATTCGGTCTGTCCAGAAAATCGGTGGAATTCACGCTGAAACGGCTTCAACAGAGCTTCCCGGACAGGGTTGATGAGATTTTTTCGTACCGCAGTGGGTATCTGCCGCTTGAGAGAAGGCAAATCGAGCGACGTATCCGCGATGGATCCGCACGGGTGGTGGTTGCTACCAATGCGCTGGAGCTGGGTATAGACATTGGCGGGCTGGATGCGATCATGATGATGGGTTATCCCGGTACCCTATCCGGTTTTCGCCAGCAAGCCGGGCGTTCAGGCCGCAAAGAACGTGAATCACTTGTGGTGTTGATCGCCTCCGGCACCCCATTGGATCAATTTCTTCTTCAGCACACGGATTACCTGTTTGACCGTCCGGTTGAGCAGGCGCTGATCCAGCCCGATAATTTGATCATTTTGTTCCAGCATATTCGCTGTGCTATATTTGAACTGCCCTTCATGGCCGATGAGCGGTTTGGCAACGTGGATCCGGAGATGCTTTCACAATTGCTGGATGTGCTGAAAATGGCCGAAAACATACATTTCGACCATGATAAGTTTTACTGGGTATCAGATCAATACCCTGCCGGCGAGGTCTCGCTGCGCACCACGGGGGAGCGAACATTCCTGCTGCAGGAAGAGAGCGGAGGCAAGCTGCAGAATATTGGCATGATCGACGAAGCCAGCGCATATTGGATGGTTCACCCCCAGGCGGTATACTTTCACGCCGGTCAACCATATCTGGTGAAGGAAATGGATCTGGAACACGCCAATGTACGGCTGACGCCCACCAGCGATGAATACTATACCGAGCCAAAGCAAAAGATGACGGTGGAGAAAATGAAATCGCTGGTCCAAACGCCTCTCTCCATCGGTGAAAAAACATTCGGTGAAATCAAGGTCATCTCGCAGGTGACCGGGTATAAAAAAATCAATTTTAGCACCGGCGAGATCGTATCCACCCATGATCTGGAGATGCCTGAAACTCAACTGGTGACTACAGGCACCTGGTTGTCGATTGGGGATCAGATCATCGAAAAATTACGCGAAATGCAAATGTGGAATGACGATCGTAATTATTACGGCGCCAACTGGGCTTCGCAGCGTTTGTTAACGTTGGAAAGGGATCGATACACCTGCGAGGTATGCGGCCGTACAGATGCCGGCCCCAATTTGCATGTTCATCACAAAGTCCCATTTAAGAATTTCAACTCGTATCTTGACGCTAATCAGACCAGTAACCTGATCACATTATGCTCTACCTGCCATCGTCGGGCAGAAACTGTGGTTCGGGTGAAAAGTGGTCTGGGTGGTCTGGGATATACATTTCACCATCTTGCCCCGTTATTATTGATGTGTGATTATTTTGATATCGGCGTTTTCACAGACCCCAATGCTGCCATTACCGATGGCCGGCCCTGCGTGCTGGTTTATGACCAGATCCCGGCCGGGATCGGACTAAGCGATTCCATATTCAAGAATTTCGATCTTTTGCTGAACAATGCCTATGATCTGGTGAAACACTGTTCCTGTAAAGCCGGATGCCCATCCTGTGTGGGCGCCCCTGGTGAGCACGGCAGTGGAGCCAAGGCGTATACTCTGGAACTGTTGCAATTGTTGAAAAGTTGAGGTATGTCACCACTTTCTGATCACGACGATCTGCGCGAAAAGATGAAGGCGCTTGGCATGCGTGTCGGTGCCAGGGATCTCAAGCCGGCTGCGCCCGCACAAAAGGTCAAAATTGAAGATGTAATCCACGCCCATGAGGAGCAAACGCCTTTGGGTATGGCCCTGGTATACGAAGAAGTTTTCCCTCAGGAATACCGGCATGGTGATATTCAGCTCAGCTCAATGGAGAATTTCCAATTTATCAACAGTTGGGCAAATATCGATGTGAAGGCCGAAAACAATCCGCAGAAGCTGCTTTTTTTGGATACCGAAACAACCGGCTTATCACAGGCTACCGGTACATTTGCTTTTCTCATTGGTTTGGGTTTTCTTCGTGAGGATGGTTTTCACATTCTGCAAATCATCATGCCTGCGCCCCCGCATGAAGCGGCCATGCTGGCCATTCTGGGTCGGTTGATTGTGAACTTTGATACCGTGGTCACCTACAACGGCAAATCGTTCGATATCCCGTTGCTGCAAAACCGCCACATCATGCACCGCATTGCTCCGCCTTTTTACCGGATGGAGCATATCGATTTGCTGCACCTGGCAAGGAAATTATGGCGCAATCGCCTGAGCAGCCGGCGCCTGGGAGACCTGGAGCAATCCATTCTTCATTTCAGACGAACCCAGGAAGAAGTTCCTGGGTGGCTTGTCCCTGAGATCTACAAAGATTATCTCCGCACTGGCGATGCCAGGCCGCTGTCAGGCGTTTTTTATCATAATGCTGTGGATGTGCTCTCTCTGGCTGGTCTGTTTGTTCACATTTCCAAAATGCTTGATCAACCCTTGCAGAATTCGATGGAAGACCTGGATCTGGCTGCCATCGGAACGATTTTCGAGGACATGGGGTCGTTTGAAGCTGCCAAAGAAATCTATGCCCGTTGCATGAACAATGCTTTACCGGAAGAAATATACCTGCGTACCTTGCGAAGGCTGGCCAATCTTTTCAAGAAAGAGCTTCACTGGGAGGAAGCAGTTACGGTGTGGGAAAAGCTTTCTGACCAGGACCTTTATTCCTGTATCGAACTGGCAAAGTACTATGAGCATATTGCCAGAGATCCCCAGAATGCGATTATTTGGGCTCAGAAAGCCCTGGAAATGAACCTGTATCACCGTGCAAACTGGTTAGAATTTGACCAGCAGGATCTTCAGACTCGTATGCGTAGATTGACAAAAAAGTTGGATAATACTAAGTAATGATTTTGGAAAAGGAGCGAGCCATGTTGAGATGCATTTCACAGCCAAGTCAACTCCGCCGCCGGATTGCCATGCTGGCCAGACTAAGCCAGATGAACAGTAGATTTGTTAACCTGCCAGGTCTGGGTGAATTACAGGAAGCGGTCGAAGATATACGGATGGAGTTGATTGATTCAGCCTGTTCGGTTCTGCAGGGAAGCCTTCCGGGTGAGGCTGCTGATCAGATGAAGAATCTACTCAAACGGCTGGAACAGACGGTTCAAACCTCTGCTTATTCCTCCACACTTCACTACAAACTTTCCGAAATTCGCCGGCAGGTGGATCCCATGATCCAGCTCTGTGAGGATCCGCAATTTCCTGAAGCGCTCTCCTCCGAAAGAACTCCGATTGCTTCGTATCTTCACCAGAATGAAACCGTGTTATTGGCGAACGGATCGCTCATGGCGGAATCTTTCCGCCTGTTCCTGGAATCATTTGGCATTCAATGCATTTTAGGCCGGGAGAGCGCCGGCGTGGTTTACGGACTTACAGTTGGGCCGCTCGGCGAAGTGGATGTAAATGTTTCACCTGAAAACGCGATCGATGCAAGGATATTGTTGAGCGCCATGCAAAACGGCTATTTTATCCGACCGGAGGATGCTGATGAGGCGCTGGCGGAAGACGAAGATCTATCAGAATCCGAATGGGATGATGAGGATATTGAAGACCTGACTGATCAGGAAAACAGCCAGGATTAAATGGTTTCCAGTTCCTTTTCGATCATCGCTTCAAAATCACGCATTAAACGTCTGGTAACAGGTCCGGGTTTCCCGCTCCCGATCCGGTGATGATCAATTTCCACGATCGGTAAAATGGAGCGGCTTGTGCTGGTAATAAAAGCTTCATCGATCGAATATAGCTCAACAAAGGGCAGTCCCTGTCGGATGACTGTGTAACCGTCTTGAAGGGCCAGATCCAGCACGTTATTTCGCACGGTTCCTGAAAGCACTTCTTCTTCGGCGGTCCAGATTTCATTCCCTTTGATCGCAAAAAAGTTGCTGCTCAACCCTTCCAGCATGATACCATCTTCGGATAGAGTGATAATTTCATTCACCGGCTCATCGGCAAATAAATTCCGAATCCTGGCGGCGGTTTCCAATTGCCCGGTCATCTTCGCCTTTGGGTTGCTTCTTTCAAGCTGGTAGGTCATGGCTGCTCCCCCATTCTCATAGACAGCCGTAGGAGGGGTTTTCAGACACTCCGTGGATACGTACATGGTTCCGGGAATTTTCTCCAGATCAATGGTGATACGAAACCGGAGATCTCCATTGGAAAGTTTTTCGAGGATTTCATGCAAGGTCGCGCGCAGTGACTTGTGATGTATCTGTACCGATTTACCAGCCAGTCTTGTGGTTTCTTCCAGCCGTAGAAAATGCCTAGTCAGACCCAATACCTGGTTATGATGATACGTGCGAAAAGTGGTGTAAGCACCAGCCGGCAGAAGGGTGGATATTTTATCCAGTGTTTTGATAGAATCATCCAGTGGGAGTTGCTCAATATGCCAGGATTGATCGTCGGTTATTACTTTCCACAGAGAAGTTGAGAGCATTTTTATACCTGTATTCTTTGATATCGCACGACGATTATACCTCTCACAGAACGGGAAATGGACATGGAAAACACACAAAAAGGCGCTCTTCGACAGACCATTTTAGCCATCCTTTTGACGTTATTACTGGTGGTTCTTTCATTTGCAGCCGGTGTACTGGCCAGTAATTATTTACCGATATTTTCCTCCGCCGGTAACTTTCCACAGGTGAACCAGACAATTTCGCTTTTGAAAGAATACTTTTATGGGCAACTGCCCGAAAAACAGGATCTGCAATACGGTATGATCCACGGGATGCTCCAGAAAGTTGGAGACCCGTACACCATTCTGGTGGAACCCGTACAGAACGAACTGCAAACCAATCAACTCAGCGGCAGCTATGGTGGCCTGGGTGCTCGGCTTGAGTGGAATGACGAGGGTCAGTTATTGCTGTATCCCTTCCCCGATTCAGCCGCGCAGAAAGGTGGCGTTCAGGACGGTGATCGTCTACTGGCGGTCGATGATCTGCAAATCCAGCCGTCTTTATCCACTGAAGAAATCCAGGCAGCCATCCGCGGCGAGGTAGGTTCAAAAGTACAAATTACCATTATTCGTCCGCCGTCAGATGAGGAGATTGTGCTGGAAGTCGTTCGAGAAGAAGTGGCCCTTCCGTCCACAACCTGGAATCTGACCTCACAGAACGACAAGGTAGGCATCATCCAGATCAATGTGATTGCTGCTACCACACCTGACGAGGTAAGGAATGCTGTGGATGATTTGCTACAGCAGGGTGCGCAATACTTCATTCTCGATTTGCGAAACAACAGTGGTGGTTTACTCGACGCCGGTACCGAAACAGCCGGGCTTTTCCTGAAAGCCGGTGTGGTGATTGAGGAACAATATCGCGGAAAACCCGTGGATCAAATTACTGCTGAACAGGATGGCCCTTACGTTGATCTTCCTCTGTCCGTGTTGATCAACCAGAACTCGGCCAGCGCGGCTGAAATCATCGCCGGGGCACTAAAAGGGAGGCAAAGGGCTGTGCTGATCGGTACCCCTTCGTATGGCAAGGATACCATCCAGTTGGTGTTCGATCTGCACGATGGGTCCAGTGTGCATGTTACCACGGCGCAATGGTGGATACCGGGTCTGGGTTACTCCATCCATGAGCAGGGACTTCAACCGGATATCGTGGTGGCTGATCAGGAAACAAATCCTCAGGCAGGAGTGGCCGCAGCCATACAACAACTGCTCCAATAAGCGTCTTGAGAATCAACTGCTCCATTCAGCAAGAACACGCTCATAATCCGCAGGGGTATCCACATCCAACGGCAGGCGTTTGTCGGGCCAGTCTATTGTGGTGACGCTGAACCCTGGAAGCAGCGCCCTGGCACCCACATCACCGCGCAGCTCCATCACCGCGCTGAACACCGTCCGATCGAGTATGACCGGATTGGATCGTTTTCCCTGCACAAGCGGGTAAACAATCTGTGAGTGGGTATTGTTGTACTCAATCGTCAGCTTCTGGAGCAGCTCAACGGTGATAAAAGGCTGATCCGCCAGAACCACCATCGCTGCGTCTGCATCTTCGGGGATATTCTGAATGCCTTTTTGCAATGATGTGCTCATACCCAGATGAGCATCCGGGTTGCTGATCCACACACAATCCACATCGGATAATTCCTGGCGCAGCAGATGATCCGGTTCTTTTGTGACGATAATTGGTTTTTGAAAGCCTGCTTCCAGGACAATATGAACAATCTGCCGAATAATCGACAGATTGTTGGGCAGATTTTGCAGGATTTTATGAGCTCCAAACCGGTGCGCTT
Organism: uncultured Anaerolineaceae bacterium; assembly: GCA_964532655.1. Classification (GTDB taxonomy): domain Bacteria; phylum Chloroflexota; class Anaerolineae; order Anaerolineales; family Anaerolineaceae; genus JAJFTV01. Next base: position 30,704 of record CAZHMZ010000008.1, on the reverse strand, counting down.
GTCCTGCTGCCAGGATGACCACGGAGATATTTTTCATCTGGCAGTTTTTCCTGGAATCCTCACACATCTAGAACGGCTGGAGCGTGGATGAAACCAGTTCAGGTGTAAACGGGAAGCGGTTGAACCAAACACCCGTAGCCTGGTGGAGGGCATGTGCGATAGCAGGCACAAGCGGCAGATAGGGCATCTCACCCATACCGCGAGCGCCATACGGGCCAATCGGATCCTTAATCTCCAGAACACGCGATTCAACCTGATCCGGAATATCCAGCACGGTGGGGATGAGATAGGTCGATAACTTATCGGTCACCACTTTTCCATCACGCTGGATGAAGTTTTCAAGGATGGCATACCCGCCGGCCTGAACAATTGCTCCTTCGATCTGGCCGACCACCTGCTGGGGGTTTATCGCTTTACCCACATCGTCAGAACAGGTCACCTTGAGCAGGTGGATTTCACCGGTCTCAACATCCACTTCCAAATCCACGGCTTCAGCCACGTATCCATACGAAAAATTCGGCATGGCTTCGCCCGTCTCTCTGTTCATTGGCGTGGTGGCTGGAGGTCGATAGACAAACGTGGCGATGGCTGGTCGATCTTCCTGCTCCCAACGGGCAAGTGCTTCTCGCGCTGCGCCAATGATGGAATTGCCGGCCATGAAGGTCATTCTGGAAGCCGATGCGCTGCCTGAATTGGGGGTGAATGCGGTATCCCCCGTCACCAGCCTGATTTTTTCAATTGGTAGGTTCAAGGCTTCAGCCGCGATTTGTGCAAAAACGGTGTGAGCGCCCTGTCCCACATCTGAACCGGCATGATGCACCACCGCGTAATCGATCTCGGTTTGTCCATGCAGTTCCACCGTCGCCGTGCAGGATTCAGGGGCGCCAAAGGAGAACCCGACATTTTTATAAGCGCAGGCGATGCCTCTGCCGCGCCGAAGGTACGGTTTTTTAGGATCAGGCTGGGAAATTTTTTCCACCTGCTTCCAGGTACCGTCTACCAGTTTCCAGCCGGAGGCCTCCGCACAGTCTTTCAGCACCTCACGGATGGATACGCCTTTTGGCAGTTTGCTGTTCATGGAGATGGTTGTTTCTTCATCCAGCAGATTTTTCATGCGGATCTCAACCGGATCCATCTCCAGCAATTCGGCCAGCTTATTCATCTGCATTTCTGCCAGATAAGCGCCCTGAGGTCCCCCGAAACCACGGAAGGCACCGTTTGGTAGGTTATTGGTGTACACAACGCACGAATCCACATGCACATTGGAGATGGCATATGGGCCAGTGCACATCAACGTGGCATTCCCCAGTACTTTAGGCGAGGTATAACAGTAGGCTCCACCATCCGCTACAAGGTTCACTTCCGCGGCGACCAGGGTGCCGTCACGTTTGGCGCCCCAGCGTGTGTGCATAAAATAGGGATGCCGTTTTCCATGCCCGAACATCGATTCTTCACGGCTCCACACCAGTTTTACCGGGCGGTGAATACCCCGCTGTGCCAACCGGTAGGCGGCCAGAGCCAGCACAATCTGGATGGAAATATCCTCCCGTCCGCCGAAAGCTCCTCCGATGGCGGGCTGGATCACGCGTACTTTGTCCATCGGCAGACCCAGGGCATGCGCGATCTGTTCCTGTTCTTCGTGTGCCCACTGGCCTGCCGCGACCACCGTCACCCGATTTTCTTCATCCATGTAGGCCACGCCGGCTTCGGGTTGGAGAAATGCGTGTTCCTGGACAGGGGTCTCGTACGAAGATTCCACCACAATGTCCGCCTCTTCAAATCCTTTTTGAAGATCGCCCTTGCGGATCCGGTAACTGTGGATCACATTGCTGCCCCGGTCGGGATGCAGTAGCGTAGAACCCGGTTCGAGTGCCGTGTGCGGATCTGTGATGATAGGTAGCGGTTCATACTCCACTTCGATGAGTTTCACAGCCTTCGCTGCAATTTCTTCGCTTTCTGCTGCCACCACAGCGATCTGGTCGCCAATAAACCGTACTCGATCGGTGTATGGCTTCTCCGAGCCTGGCCCGCACAGAACCGGCTGGTCTTTGATCCCCAGACCATACTCATTCACCGGTACATCTTTGCTGGTGAACACTGCAATGACGCCCTCCAATGCCTCAGCTTTTTCGGTATGGACGGAATGTACCACGGCATGAGGGTATTTTGAAAACAACAACTTCAGATAAAGTTGATTTGGGGTATTGAAATCACCGGCATACAGCGATTTGCCCATCGCTTTTGCCATGGCGTCGAGTCTGAGATTGGAATTCCCGATTGACATGGATATCCTTTGAATTACCGGCGGTGAGCCTTACCGTGGAAGGCAGATTGTGGAGCATCCATTGGACCGACCCGTGAAGGCCCAAATGCCCGGTAGGTAAAAAATGTGATCAGCATAAAGATAATGTAGACGATAAAGACAATCACAACGGTTCCCAGGATTTTGACGTACAAATACGGATCAGACCCATTGGCAAGCAGCGACCTGGGAATGGTGAACCATTTGCTGGTTGTGTTCATGGTTAGCAACAAAGTCGTTAGGAAAAAGGCGAGGATTGGCGTCAGTGTCATGAAGATAAAACCGATACCTCTCCAGACAGGATGGATCCTGATTGCATTTGAACCGATCGGGCTTTTGATATTGTTATACTTTCCCATTTATCCTCCCTTTTTCGCTGCTGCCTCAATGGCATCAACTATTTTATAGTACCCTGTGCAGCGGCACAAATTACCGGTGACCGCCTGCTTAATCTGCTCTCGGGTCGGCAGCGGTTTTTCTTCCAGTAATTTTACAGCCGACATGATAAACCCAGGTGTACAGTAACCACATTGCACAGCTCCATGTTCGACAAATGCGCTCTGCACCAAATTTGTCTTGCTGGCTGAAACACCTTCTATGGTGACAACTTCTGCCCCATGCGCACGCGGTGCGGGAACCAGGCAGGCCATCACAGCCTTTCCATCCAGGAATACCGTGCAAGCTCCGCACTCACCCTCCGCGCAGCCTTCTTTGACACCGATCAGCAATCCTTCTTCACGGAGCAGGCGCAGCAGTGTTTTGTGTTCACCGGAGGTAAACTCAGCGACCTGACCATTGAGGTTGATACGTATGGACTGACCGCTCTTCCATTCGACGGGTTTCGGTTGTTCAACTTCTGCTCCCATCAGATAGGCAGGATCTTCCGGGAAACCGGTTTTCTCATCGCGTTCGGCAATGGCTTTCAAGGCCCGCTGGATGGTGATTTTTACAATCCGCTTTCGATACTGATCCGAACTGCGTAAATCGCTGATGGGCATGGCATCTTCTGCAGCCAGCAGAGCGGCCTGTTCAATCACCCCATTGTCAAGACATTTACCGGTCAACCAGGTTTCAGCGTTATTTGAATGGATAATCCGCGGAGCGACTGCACCTAATGTAACCGCTGCTGAGGTAATGGCGGATTGCCCTTTTGTATTTTCAAACGTCAGCACAACCGCAAGGTCCACCACCGAAATTGCCTGAGCGCGGCGCAAAGCGTACTTGCTGAACACGCCACGTTGTTTGCGGGACATGCCAGGGAACATGATATCCACAAGGAATTCATCGGGTTCCATGACGGTTTTACGTACGCCGGTGTAAAACTGATCCAGCGGCACAACCCGCTCCCCGCGGCTGGAGATCAGTCGAACTGACGCACCCAATGCCATCAGAGGCGGAATCGTATCGTTCGCCGGTGAACCGGTAATCAGATTGCCTGCCACAGTCCCTCGATTGCGAATCTGAGGTGAGCCAACCTGCCAGCAGGCCTGCGCCAGAGGGAAAGCATATTCGCGAATAATCCTGGATCGAACACAATCATTGTGTGTCACCATGGGTCCAATGTGGATGGTTCCATCCTCATCCCTTGTGATCAAATCCAGACCGGGTATTCGGGTAATATCGATCAGAAAATCGGTTCCCGGCCGGATGCCTCGTTCCAGTTCAAGAATTAAATCAGTTGTACCGGCAGCGATTCGCGCCCGGGTACGATTTTCGGAAAGCAGATGAAGAACCTGCTCAACAGATAAGGCATTTACATAGTCATGCCACATATTTTCTCCTGTGAGATCAAGCTGGTGAGAACGTATCGATGAGCAGCCTGACATCTCCTCCCACCGGATACAAAATCGGGCAGGTACAACCATTGCGAATGTATTCCTGTACCTTCCGGCGGGCCTCCTCAGGGGTACCCGAGGCAGTAATTCGGTCAATCAATTCATCTGGTACCAGATGTTTTGCCCTCTGGATTTGATCATAGGTGGCCGGCCAGCCCAAAATGGATTGAATTTGTTCCACAACGCTTTGTGATACACCCGATGCTTTGGCAATATGCGGCTGCTGAGCCAGGTACTGGGTTAGCAGCGCGCGGGTTGTATCGATGGCTTTTTCACGATCATGGTCTACCGAACAGACGATCAACTGAGGCCTGTCCAGATCTTCCATGTGCCGGCCGGATTTTTTTGCACCTTCTTCGATCAACTCCAGCGCTTTGATATTATATTCAGGCGGTACACAGTAGTTCAATACCACGCCATCCGCAATTTCGCCGGTCAGCTTCATCATCTGGTCGCCGGTAGCCCCGATCATAACAGGAACATGCCTGGGTTCAGTACGGCCGTGAACCACATCCAGATTGATGCCGTTCACCTTAACAAACTCGCCCTGATAGCTGACCTTTTCCATGTTGAGCAATTTTTTCAGGACGTACACAGTCTCCCGCATGGCAACCAGCGGTTTTTCGCGGTTGATCCCAACATTTTTTGCTAACGGGTCCCACCACGCACCGATCCCGCAAATGATGCGATCGGGCGCCAGATCATCCAATGTCAAAAAGGTGGAAGCCAGCAGGCCGATATTGCGGGTCCAGTTGTTAATCACACCGGAACCCACCTTCAATTTGGTAGTCACCGCGGCATAAGCTGCCATCGGCACGATCGCGTCCCGAACCAGGCGGCTTTCTGCCTGCCACACCGCCTCAAAACCTTTTTCTTCGGCGTAGCGCACATAATCCAAACCATCACGTAAATCATGCGCATCCTGTAAATACAAAGCGACTCGAGCTGTCATATGTGCTCCTTGTGGGTTCCTGGAAACGAAACAGTGTGAATAATGAAATTATACCGTATTCAGGAAATTCGAAATTACTGGGCTGGCACGACTTTCAATTTCGCAATTCGTTCAACTCTGGCGTCCTCTTCCACCCGTGAAAGATAGGAAACATTATCAATGATGATGTTGAGTGAAAGATCCCGGTGCAGCAGGCTTTTGAGGGCACAGGAGAGTGTATCCAGAGTCACGTCGCCATAACCGATGGTGATGTGCGGCACCCAATTTTGAGGGGCATAATATGAGTTGATCTCTTTGACTTTATTCGAAAAAGAGTTCCAGATCATCTGGTGATAAGTCAGAAGCTGCTGTGTCTTGATGATGGGTAGATAGATAATGGGTGATTCGCCTGTAAATACACCCAAACCGGCTGTTTTGATTTCAAAAACGTTCATTTGCTGACTGATTTCGGACAACGAAAGACTGATCTGATCATCAACGAAATCCGCTCCCGTCAGCCAGGAGAAGTGTGGATACGGGATGCTCTTGATCCCAATCATCTCACATTCCGACTCGAGTAAATCCCAGACCTTGCCGGTTTTTTTGGTGGACTTGCGATCAAAAAGAGATGCAATCGTGATCATGATTATCGAAACAGGTCGTTTTGTTCAAGGCGGAGCATTTCTTTCAGACTGCTCTCCCGCAGGGAATAGGGAAAACCGCGCGCGTGAACAACCGGAATTCGCTCATCAATTTGCCCCATCACCAACGAAGCCGCTCCAGCCAGCTCATCGGCAGCACTGATGATAGTATATTGCATCTTGTATCCGTACAGATCACTGTAACCGCGCAAATCCACAACCCCAGGAACACCGGCCAAGCCGATGGTGGTTCCCACCGTGCCTACTCGCCAGGCCCGGCTGTGAGAATCGATGATGAGCACGCCAATAGGGGCAATCCCGGTGATCTTTTGAATTTCGTCCCGGATCCTGCGCGCTGAGGCATCTGAGTCTTCAGGCAGCAGCAGAACCCAGTCGCTTTGCTCGCCCCACGGTCCGCTCACGTTTGAATGGTCGATGCCTGCATTGGCGCAGATGAAACCCTGTTTGTGTTCCACAATCAGGACGTTATTGGCAGCTCGAATGACTTTCCTGCTTTCCGATAACACGAGTTCGACCAAACGGGCATCTTTGTTGACTTCTTTTGCGAGTTCCACCGCTCGCGTGGACGGCTGAACCTCGGATAAATTAACAAAACGGTTCTCCGCTTTGGAGACAATTTTCTGGGTGATGACAACAATATCATTTTCGGCCGATGAAAGATGGCTCTCTTCCAGAGCATGGCATATAAGCTGCCCCAGATCGGCGCCTGGTTCAACGATGGGTAGTGTATTGATACCGGTCAGGGTGAGTGTCATTAGTTGTCCTGGCTTTTTTGAATGCCGGTGATTCGGATACCGGATGATTTGACTTTATGTTTGATGTTCAGGCCAATCAAAACTGAAGTCAGACCTTCTACCACCACCGAGTTGTCGATCGGTCCTGCATCATAGCCGGTCAGCCCGGCATCTTCAACTAGTTGAATGACAACAGCACGGGTCTCTTTGTCTTCACCGCACACGAGCACATCACATTCAATCGGTTCATCTTTCAACAGCAGTTCATGCGAAATATTCTGAAAAGCACTGGCAACACGAACATTCTCGCCAAGGATATTTTTTGCTTCTTTTAAGGCGCTGCCTGCTTCAGGCAACTGCACTCTGGATACTTTTGGTGGAACAAGAGGCACGGTCACATCAATTAAGATTTTCCCCTGGACCGCTTCACGAATAGTTTCCAATGTTAAATGGTGCGCTGCGTAAGGAACGGTCAACACCACAATCTCCGCTTCCTGGCAGGCCTGAAGATTTTCCATGGCGCGAACAGATGCGTCTTGCGTCAACAACCCTCTGATTTCTGCAGCGGCTGCTTCGGCTTTCTCCAGTGTTCTTGAACCAATGATGATGGAATGTCCGCACTTTGCCCAGCGGTATGCCAGCCCCTTTCCTTCGTTTCCGGTACCGCCGACAATACCGATTTTTATTTTTTCAACCATGAATCCTCCACTTTACGATTAAAGGTGACCAGTCGGTCATATATTTTCTGTTATGCCGGACTGCTCAGATTCTGATATCTTTTCCATGTTTCACCGGCGAATTGCAAAGCCTTTTCCGATATTTCATCAATATCCAGCGTGAGCAGCTTTCTGTCTGACATCAGCAACTCCCCGGCGACTATAGTGGTGGTCACCATGCTCTCATGGAACCCAAAAATGATATGCCAGGGCAAGTTCTCAGCGGTGAGCAAAGTAAATGGATGATAGTCCACAAAAATTAGATCGGCCTGCGCATCTGGCTCAATCACCCCGATCCGCTTGCCAAACATCATTTCTGCCAAAGCGGCATTCTGGTATATACCCATTTCTGCAATATCGTACCCACCGCCGCGACGTGGATCACGGTTCCAGAGTTTCTGCGCGAAGTAGGCTGCTTTCCATTCTTCCCACATAGCGTTGGAAAATCCGTCGTTTCCCAGGCAAAGCCGTACCCCGGCTCGCAGCATCGATTCAATATCTGCCATTCCTACAGCGTTGTTCATATTGGAGCGAGGTTGATGGGTCACCCATGTACCGGTATCTGCGAGAATCTCAATCTCACGGGCATCCACATGAACACAATGTGCCAGAATGGTTCGCTCACCCAGAATACCAAAGCGGTTCAGACGATCGACAACACGCGTCCCGCTTTTTTGCAAGCAGTCGAACTGGTCTGCCTGATGTTCAGCCGCATGCAAATGAAATCCAACACCTTCCGGGATGATGTCCCGGCACATAGCCAGTGTTTCATCGTCAAGAGTGAGACTGGCGTGCATACCAAAAGCCGCGCCCAGTAATGAAGATCTCTTTTGCTTGATTCTTTCAATAAAGCGAAGATTTTCTTGGACGCCCTCTTTTATTCTATGTGAACCATCACGATTTGTTGTTTCGTAACAAGTGGCTATACGCATTTTTGATATTTTTGCAGCATCTGCAATTTGGTCAAGCGAGCCCTCAATATGGTATTGCGATGCGTGGTGGTCGATGAGCGTGGTTGTGCCAAGCTGAATGGCCTCAGCCATGCATACCAGCGCGGAATATTCCACTCCATCCAGGTCTAGCGCCTTATCCAATGGCCACCAGAGTTTCTCCAGTATTTCCGGAAAGTCCCTGGCTGGTTTCCCTGGGATAGCCATCCCACGCGAGAATGCACCGTAAAAGTGTGTATGCGCGCAAATATTCCCGGGCATGATAATCTGACCGTGGGCATCCATCACCGGCTCATCAGGGTATTGCTGCAGCAATGTTTCCTGTGGTTCTACTGCCTGGATGGTATCATTTTGAATTCGGATGGCGTATCCATCCAAAATACGGTTGGGCTTCTCCCAGGTGATGATTTTCCCGTTTGTAATGATCATGGCAGGTCCATTCTATCAGGTCAGGCAGGTTTCAGGCTGGCTAACGTGTATGACCGCTTTCTGCCGCAGGATCGTTTCTAAGCAATTCCACAGCATGAGAAAGCACTGGTCGGATGATCTCAAAATTTTCTACGGCGGCTTTGGGGCTTCCGGGTAGATTAACAATCAGTACATTTCCGCAGATCCCTGCTACAGCCCGTGAGAGCATGGCATGCGGGGTGATTAACAGGCTGGCGGAGCGCATGGCTTCACATAACCCTGGCGTTTCACGCTCTATCACCAGTTTTGTCGCCTCCGGGGTGACGTCTCGCGGAGAAAATCCGGTTCCCCCGGTGGTCAGGATGATATCCGCGTACTTTTCATCACACCAGGACAGCAAAACATCCCGGATTTGAGACAGTTCATCCGGGATGATTTCAATTCGGCTGATTGCCCAACCTGCCTTTTTCACACTCTCAACCAGTGCAGGCCCCGAAAGATCCTCCCGTATACCTGCCGCTGAACGATCTGATACAGTCAGGATGGCAAATCGTATGTTTTTCAAGGTTTTCGAAACGCCTTTCGTAATCAGTTCTTTTTTACATCAATATATTGACCTGAATTAAAAGCATTTTCGAAGACTTCGTCAATGGTTTTCACTAGTGAAAACTGGATTGAATCCAGCACCTCTTTAGGAACATCATCCAGATCAACCTCATTCTGCTGGGGCATGATGATGTTTTTAATCCCGTAGCTGTGTGCAGCTAACACTTTCTCTTTGATCCCCCCCACTGGAAGTACCTGACCCCGTAAAGTGATCTCACCGGTCATGGCCAGATCCGGTTTTGTGGTCTTGTTGAGTAGCAATGAGGTCAATGCCGTGGCAATCGTCACACCGGCCGAAGGGCCGTCTTTTGGCTGCGCTCCACTGGGAACATGCAGGTGAATGTCGATACTGTTGTAAAAGTCCTCATCCAGACTCAATTCAGTCGCCTTTGAACGGATGTATGAAAGGGCTGCGCGTGCGGATTCCTGCATCACTTCGCCAATCGAACCGGTGATTTGAAAACCGTGGTTCCCTTGCATCTTGGTGGCTTCAATAAACAGCACGCTGCCGCCATAAGGCGTCCAGGCAAGACCCACTGCCACACCCGGTACAGATGTACGCATGGCCATTTCTTCGCTCTTAGGGAACCGCGGTCTGCCAAGATACTTTTTTACATCATCAATCGTAATTTCATGATCCGCTTCTTCGTTCAAGCTGATCTGCGTGACGACCTTGCGGAGTATTTCACCAATTCTGCGTTCCAAGCTGCGCACACCGGCTTCACGGGTGTAATTCTGAATGATGAACTCAATGGTTTCGTGACTGAAAGTGACCTCATCCGGCATCAATCCGTTTTCACGCAGTTGTCTGCGTACCAGGTAATGCTCGGCGATCTTGTTTTTTTCCTCTTCGGTATAACCCGAGATCTGGATCACATCCATACGATCAAGCAACGGCGCGGGGATCGATTCAAGCGTATTGGCTGTGGTGATAAACATCACCTTGGAGAGATCAAACGCCACTTCGAGATAATTATCGCGGAATTCTTTGTTTTGTTCCGGATCCAACACCTCCAGAAGCGCGGAAGCGGGGTCGCCGCGAAAATCAGAACCCAGCTTGTCAATCTCATCCAGCATAAAAATGGGATTGTTCGATTCTGACCGTCGCATGGCCTGTAAAATCCGTCCAGGCATGGCACCGATATAGGTACGCCGGTGCCCGCGAATTTCAGCTTCATCCCGTAAACCACCCAACGACATTCTGATGAATTTGCGATTGATGGCACGCGCAATGGATTGTCCCAGTGAGGTCTTCCCTACACCGGGGGGGCCTACCAGGCACAGGATAATCCCCTCACGTGTGGTGCGGATCTTATCCAGCCCTTCTGCTTCATCATAAAGGCTGCTGCGTTGCTGGCGTAATTTTTGAACCGCCAGGAATTCGATGATGCGGTCTTTCACGTCCTTCAGGCCGTAATGGTCTTCGTTCAGCACATCCCTTGCGTGGGCAATGTCGAAATTATCATCGGTTGAGAGTGCCCAAGGCAGAGAAACCAGCCAATCCAGGTAGGTTCGGATCACACCGTATTCCGCCGCGGCGGTGGGCAGTTTTGACAGGCGATCCAGTTCAAGCGTGGCCTGCTTTCTGGCCTCTTCTGACATGCCTGAGGATTCAATCTTTTTACGGAACTCTTCCACCTCAACAGCCTGCTCATCGGCTTCTCCGAGCTCTTTTTGAATGGCTTTCAACTGTTCACGCAAAAAGTATTCCCGTTGCACTTTGTCAATTTCAGACTTGGCTTCTTTTTGGATTTTTTGGCCAAGTTCCAGAACTTCACTTTCACGTGTCAGGATACCCACAAGTCGGGTGAGTTTATCACGTGTCGACTCCAGCTCCAGAATTTCCTGTGCTTCACCCAGATCCATACGCTGGAAATTGGCAATTGTGTATGCGGTTTGAAGAGGATCTTCTAACGCGGAAACCGAGATAATCAATTCCTGCGGCATAGAGGGAAGCATTTGCGCGATATGAATGAACTGGTCTCTTACATTGCGCGTTAATGCTTCAATTTCAATACCTGTCTCCACGGTTTCCGGATCCGTTTCGATGCGAGCCATCAGATACGGCTCCGTCTGGGTGATCTCAAGGATGTTGAACCGCATCACCCCTTGAACAAGCAGCCGTATCGTATCATCCGGTGCACGGAACAATCGATGAACCTGAGCGATCGTTCCTGTTTTGTACAGATCATCCGGTCCGGGATTTTCAATGTTGATATCTTTTGACGCAACCAACCCAATTAATCGGTCCCCTGCTCCGCCTATGGTGTCATCAATCAGACGTATTGAACGAGGCTGTCCAATGGTGAGTGGTACTGCAGTTTGCGGATATACCACCAGACCACGCAAAGGCAATATGGCGATGGTTTCTGGAAAACTCTGCGGTTTTTTGTCAGAGGGTTCCGTATCAAAGATCACTTCTTCCAAACCGGATTCCGGTTCCTCAGGTTGATCCTGATTGGAGGGTTCTCCGAAAATTTTCCATTGATTAGTCACAATAACTCCTGCCGTGATCCCCTGAGCACGGCTACTCTGGTGTAATTCTTACCTTCCTGGATTCCGCTTTTGGAAGTTTGATGGTTAAGAAACCGTTTCGATATTCAGCGAGGATCCCGCCCGGATCAATCGGGATATTGATTTCAAATCTCAGACGGAAATATCCATATCTCAATTCCATCCTATGAAATGCTTTCTTCTCCGCAACTTCCGGGCGTGTGCCTTGAATGGTCAAAATTGAATTGGAGTAATCGATATTGAAATCATTCGTTTCCATACCGGCCACTTCAACTTTGACCACGATCTCTTTGCCGGTTTCATATACATCTGCCGGTGGACTCCAGTTTTGTTGATTTGAACGAAAATGCCAATCTGGAAATTCGCCATTCCTCAGATAAGCTTCTGATTTTTCTGGTGAGGCCTGTTCATTTTTTGCGCGCATTTTTCCCACTTATTGACGATGTAGAAAATTGGCGCCCCTGGCGGGAGTCGAACCCACAACCAACAGCTTAGAAGGCTGGTGCTCTGTCCATTGAGCTACAAGGGCCTGCAATATTCTATTAATAAATAATCCCCCAAAAACGAATTCTATCATTTTTTTGGGGGGAGCGGAAGACTTTTAATGACTAGCTTTTGGTATTCCCGACGAAAGGACGTAAGCCTTTGTAAACTCTTGGCCCGGCTAATGTCCGCAAAATCACATCCGGTTTACGCCCGGTTGCCGCCCCTATTTGTTCGGACGAAAGAGGTGAATTACCGTTGGCCAGTAATGTTCGAAATGCCACATCCACAACCGTGGTGAAACTGGTGATGAAATCAGGTTGATTGGCACAATGCGACATCAGGATATGCAGCAATCCATCTACCAGCTTAACCTCGGCTGTCTCCGGGTCGATCGAGTCAATGGTTTCCATTTTCTCAAGATCTGCAAATTTTGCGCGGTGCTCGTCACAAAGGCATGCCTGTAAATGAATTTTCCAGTTTGAATCAGTATTCATCCACCAATCAAAATCAATATGAAAAGGTGTTTGAATGGTTGGTTTGAATATGCTTCTACGAGGTACATCAGGCGAGTTCATCGCTATTTCTCCAGAAATTCACGGTTCAGGTTGAAGTATAAATCGCCCAAATGTGATGCCCACGGCTGTTCCATCAAAATGCTCAGTATCACCCCCGGAGGGCAGCGGAACCGTAAATTGACGGCAGCATAAAGTTCCTCGAAGTGAACATGCCCCTGAGGATTGAGTTTGATCAGTTCCCGCATCATACCGATGATGATGCGTGTCAATTCATATTTGCCGGGTTTCGTGGTATCCCACAGCCTATCAAGAGCATCCTTATCCGAGACATAAATCGCCATACGATCGTCGGTATCGGTGGTGATCATCTGCTTGAGCATCGCAAAAACCACACCGCCATCCGCACCGACCAAAACCGTACGCGTCCAATCGCGTGTAGGTCTTCGCCTTCCCAGCCCAATAATGACTTCGCCATCGCGTTTGCCCTTGCGTAAATGGATCATCGAACCCGGTATTACCCCGTTTTCGTTATACCATTCCAATAATCCCCCAATATAATGCTTAGGTCTGACAACCCATCCGGAAAACTTATTACCGGTCTGTTCGTCGATGAATGTGAACTGTACACGATCTGATTCAAGGGCTGTTGGGAAAAGATGTGAGATCTCTACCGCCAGCGGCAATGCGCCTGAACGCCAGTGCGGATACAGCAAGTTGATGACAATTTCCTGTTGCTGGTCAACTGGCCTCGGGTGATCTTCCAACTCATCTACAATTTGCCTTGAGATCATTTCAAGCATCGGCTGAACAGAGGGTTGATCATAATCAACAGGTTGGAACTGCAGGTATTTTGGTTGACGTTGAACCCACTCGGGTTCAAGTCGTTTTAAGAACCAGTTTACCTCGCCTGTCGCGCCCACCTCATCAAAGCGATCATCCTGGTGTAGTGCATAATTAAGAGAGAATTCGGTCAGTTCATCATTCACATCTGTCGGCAGACCAATTTGCTTTAAAATTTCATGCGATGTGAGCGGCCCTCCGCCTTCCATATCCAGTAAAGCTTCCGCTAAATTTCGGTATCCGATATTTACATCCACCAGCAGAGCTCTGGCAAACCACTTGTTAGCAATACATACCAGGTCAGGATTTTTGGAAATATTCTTCTCAATGGTTTCAGAAATGGCTTTCCCGTGTTGCTTGATGATCTCATCAGCCTTTAAAGAATCCCGATCGCCTTCCTGGACCATCGGATTATTCAGGGCGTGTTCCGCTAGACCTGTAGCGATCAACCTTTGCGTTCCATCTTCCATTTGAACGCCTATCACTTCAAAAGGTGGGATTTCAGGGTTGTTGCCCCCCCTTTTAGAGGTGACTTCTCCCTTCTTCCAATCAAAAGCCGGAAAGACCAGTTGGTCCCCAACTTGATAGGTCGCCTTCGGAAGAAAAATCTTCCCTTCGGCTTGCATTTTCTTATCAAAAACAGCCTGGATCTGCTTGATCCGTGCAGAAACAAACACCTCTACCAGTTCGTTGAGAGGGGTTGGTTTTTCTTCTTCAATCAGGTAATTATACAGATAGTTGATATCCGATTCGGAGATATCCAGTTGTTCCCAATAATCATCACGCAGAGAAAGTTCAAATCGTGTCATAAAATCCGTCTGACAAACTGGTCTATAGATAAACTTGTACGTTGCCCAGTTATTATACCCTACTTACTCTAAGGGAAAAATGTGGCTATGGAAATTCAACTTCCAACCATTCCGATGGATCTACCTGGGTACCGTTCACCCAAACCTCAAAATGAAGATGATAGCCTGTTGATCTTCCGGTCGTTCCGATGATACCTAAAATCTGTCCGGTATCGACCATGTCGCCTTCCTTGACTGACAGGCTGGATTGATGCCAGTAACCGGTAAAAACGCCCCACCCATGATCAATAATGACTGCGTTGCCCCGCACCGTGAGTGGACCCGCAAAAACAACCCGGCCGGGTGCAGCGGCATAGATATTGGCATTCGCTGCCGTGCAGACGGCAAAATCGATACCGGTGTGATAGTAATGAAATGTGCCATTGTAAACTCTGCTTCCGCCATAACCGCCACTTAAGCAGGGCTCATCCACCGGATACTGAAACATACCGTCCCAATACCGTTCAGGGTTGATTACCGAGGTAATCCCTTCAACAAGTTCCTGCTCGGGTTCTGTCACGGCAGGGTCAATGGTCACCGGATCAACATTAATGGCCGGGTCTTCACCGTAATATCCGGATTCCACCAATATCCGCTGATCGAGCGCGAACAGTTTTTCACCTTCGCTGATCCCCTCCAGTTGAATAGAGATCACACCCGTATCGGCTTGGGCAGAGATCCCGTGCAATGATGCGTACTCATTGTCAGCGATTGGGAAAAAAGGTATGGATTTACCGTCAATCGACCCGGACAGATCCATGGGGACAAGCGTTTTCACTCTGATTTCAATGGTCTTCCCCTGCACAAAAGGTAACGGTGTTATGCTGAGGGATTGAATGCCCGGAATGGAAACCAGTTCTGTTTGTTCCTCTGCCGAAGATGTTGTATACAACAAATCCCCTGGAAGGTTTCGGCTGGATAACACATCCTGGTTATCCAACACAATAGACCACGGGTTAATCAGCTTACCTGCACCAAGCTCCATGCGGGTTTGGTCATCGGTTTGGATGGCAAATATCTGCATGGGCTGCCGATCTTCGGCAATTGGTACAATTAATCTCGAGCCGACAAAGATTTCATCCTGGCTCAACAATCGATTCAGTCTGGCGAGCAGATTTGTGGGAAACTGGTATTGTTCCGTCAAGGATTGGTAGCTTTCACCTAATTGAATAGTGTGCAATACGAGTTCACCCTGCACGCCCTCAAAACCGGGTATCTTCAAAGCATCGCCAATAGCGATAGCGTTCGGATCTGCGATTTCATTCAAGTTGATAATTTCATCCACAGAAACGCCAAATCGTTGCGCTACTACATTGAGCGTGTCACCGCCCTGGATGACGTAATAAGGGTATTCAGGTTCAGTTTGAGCTTTTACCTTAACTGGACTGAAGAAAAATATCGCTATGACAAGATAGGAAAACAAAATTTTTACTTTATTCATATCTGAATTCAAGTTGATCACCAGTTGTAAATTGATCCAGTAGCTGGACCGGCCCTTCAATGATATATCTTGCGGGAGATTTGGGCATATATGCCAGCGCCCAACGTTTTGCCAGACGAGCATCCACTACCTGCATGGCGGCATTCACCCAGATGGCAGCAATATCAAAATTCATAAACAGCATGTGAATGGAACTGTCCAAACGGCTGTCACGCTTCTGATCTAGTATCAGGCAGGGATCTTCTGTAACCGTCTTTTGAAACATCAGACCGCGAAATGTTCCCCAAAAATCCGGGCGTATCTCTGCTGATATGCGTGAGATATGGGGTTGGTTTCGGTTGATAATCAGGACTTTCCGTTTCATTGTTCAACCTGGCTGTCTGATCTCGCCTTCTTTTCAGGAAGTCCATCCGGGTAGATACTGATGACTTGAGATCCATAATTTTTCCAATACTTTTCAAATAATTCTGACTTATCCCAATGCACCTCATTGGTTTTATAAGCTGAATCAATAAATCCATAACCGTGATTTGGATCATAAGCTGTCAGAATTTTATAATGAGCCCAACTCGGGAAAAAACGGCCCACAATGACGATCAGCATTACGTTTTGAGATAGCAAAGATTGCAGGGTCTCCACTTTTTGAAAAACGCTCCACCTGGCAGGTATATGCTCGTCTTTCAACATGTTTCGAATCCCCCAGGGAAAGGTAGCCCAGTTGCGAATGCGATAGATTTTTGGCAGAATACCTTTCCATTTGACGCCAGCCATCCGTTGCCCCAGTTCAACGCCTGATACTTTCTTCCTCTTGATGGTATGGATGACGGCTGCTGTACAATAGGGGCCACAATCATTGGATCGGCCCTGATATTGATGCCCGTTTCTCAATTGATCCAGATAAGGGGATCGAATGGCGTCCGAAGAGATTTGTACAGATTTCTTGTCTGTCATCGTGGCTACAGGCTTTCTGCTTTCCCGGTGATGGAAAGCTGATAAAACAATGCGACATTATACTTGCATTCTGGCCTGATCCTAATTATACTGAACTAATCTGGAGAAATTAAATAAACATGAAAAAGCAAAAAATCCTCCTGGTTGATGATCACGAAGTGGTTCGTTTAGGTCTTAAAGCCCTTCTCGAACACCATCAAAATTTCGAGGTGGTCGCTGAAGCGGCCTCTGCCAAAGAAGCCATTGAGAACACATCCCGGTATCATCCTGATATTGTTCTGATGGATATTCGGCTGCCTGGCGTTTCAGGAATTGAAGCCTGCGAAGAGATTATCCGAGACCACCCTGATACCCGTGTGGTCATGCTCACCTCGTACGCAGAGGATGAAATGCTCTTTTCCGCAATCCGCGCTGGCGCATCCGGATATGTGTTAAAGCAGATCGGCGGTGGTGACCTCATCCGGGCGTTGGAATCGGTTGCGCGTGGTGAATCCATGCTGGATCCGGCCGTTACCCAGCGTGTATTTCAGGAAGTACGCCGTGCAGTAAAAGAAGAAGAAGCCTCTGCCTTTGCCAACCTAAGCCAGCAGGAAAAGCATGTTTTGCAACTGGTCTCTGAGGGTAAAACAAACCGTGAAATTGCCAAGGCGCTTTACCTGGGTGAAGGTACCGTAAGGAACTACGTGAGTAGTATTCTTTCGAAGCTGGGTGTCAGCAATCGTGCTGAAGCTGCTGCCTATGCAGTGGAACACAATCTGAGAGAGTACCTATAAATTTAGCCGAATAAAAGATGGAATAACGGCGGCCCAAAAATGATCAATCCAATCACCACAGAAATCAGGGCCGCCACCAGAACAGCTCCGGCCGCTACATCTTTGACGACTTTTGCCAGAGGGTGATACTCAGGACAAAACAGATCCACAGCCGTCTCAAGTGCAGTATTAAGCAACTCGGCCAGCCACACCAAACCAATACAAAAAATAATTACCGTCCACTCAAGGGCGGTAATTTTTAGTAAAACACCGGCGCAAATGGCCGCGATGGTGAAGAAAAGATGGATCCAGGAATTCTTTTGGGTCCGGAGGGCATATCTCAAGCCGGAGAATGCGTATTGAAAAGATTTTCCACGGGTCCGGAAAAATTTATCCATTAAGTCTCTTTACCAGACTCAAATCTGCTGTTTGATAAAGTTGATAACTTCAGCCTGTTTTTCCCACATTTCTTTTTGTTCCTGATCGGTCGAATGATCATAACCTAACAGATGCAAAATTCCATGCACAATTAAAGTGCGGGTCTCTTCGCCGATCTCAGTATGGGTTTGCTCTGCATTATGGGCGAGCGTTTCGGCAGACAGTACAATATCTCCCAGATATTTGCGGGTGGTTTCCGGGTCGATATATCCCATTTCGAAGCTCAACACATCTGTGGCGGAATCAATCCCACGATACTGGCGGTTCAGGTTTTGAATAAAGGCATCATCATCCACAACAATGGTCAGATCGGATTGCTCTTCTCCCAGGCATTTCAGCGCTTTCTCGCCAATTTGCTCCAGAAAATCTTCCGGAAAGTTGAAAGAAAACCGTTCATTAATGACCAGATTTATCATGATGCCAGATTTTCTCCATTGGTTGGTGTCATTTTCTCGATGTGGTTTTCCGATTCCTCTGTCGTTACCAGATCGGGGTATTTCAAACGCAGATGGTGAGTATTTCGCAGGGTTTTGATGAACGACTCCTGGATCAAATACAAATCGTGTAGCGTCAGTTCCGTATTAAGCAACTGCCCCTGCGTATTCATGTACTCAAACGTTTTACGTACCAGCTCACGCAGTTCATCTTCTGTTTTTGGCAAAATCGCCCTGGCGCGTGCCTCAACATTATCTGCCAGCATGAGCAGCGCTGTTTCTTTTGACATGGGCGCCGGGCCAGGATAACGATATTTATTCGAATCCACCTTCTGAGGGTCATTGCCCGCGTTTTGAACTGCGATGGAGTACTGGTAGTTGGTGATCATGGTACCGTGATGTTCGCGGATAAAATCCTGAATTCGCGGTGGTAGGCGATATTTTTTTGCCAGGTACACTCCATCGCGTATATGTTTTGTGATAATCTGTGAACTGACTTGCGGATCCAGGTTATCATGCGGGTTTGACATGCCTGGCATCTGATTCTCAATGAAATAGGTCGGGTTGATGGCCTTTCCTGCGTCATGATACAGTGCACCTACACGCACCAGCAAAGAATCTGCGCCGATCACATCCGCCGCCTGTTCAGCCAGGTTGGCTACCTGCAGGCTGTGCTGATAGGTACCGGGTATCTCACGCAGTAGATACTGCAAAAGAGGGTGATCCGGTCTGGAGAGATCGATCAACCTGAGAGGTGTCGTCAGACCGAGTAGCTGTGCGATTACAAACTGGAATAAAAGTGTGAAACCCGCCGAGGCCAGGCCGCTCATAAAGGCAGCCCCAATCAGGGGAAAAATCTCAGTCCAATCGATTACGGTATTCAGTAACTGATAGGCCAAAATCACCGCGATACCGGTGGCACTGACAGCCAATCCTGCCCAAAAGAAGCTGGCAATCCTGCGCCCGTTACCCAAAACCAGAACACCAATCAAACTGGTGAGCAGGTAGTATACCGTGAGCATGGTGCTGTGATTCATTCCAAAAGCAGCGAAGATACTGATAACCGGGATTATCCCCAGGCTGATGTCGCGTTTATACAGGAAAGCAATCGATAACGCCAGGGCAGAAACCGGGTACAGAAACAGCAAAAATTCATTGGCCGGGTCAAACAATCTGGCTCCCGTCAGGAAGAGGATGAAAAAGATGGAAACCATCAGTACGCAGTTCAACTCTTCCAGCTCAGGTATCTGGCGATAATGGAAATAGAAAACAAGGTACGCACAACCCAGGATCACCAGAATCAATGCTGCAATGATGGTTCGAGGATTGCTGCCTGGCTGAACGAGTTCAAAAGACACCAGAGCTTCATACACCAAAGGCGAAATGATCTGTCCCCGTTCAACGATTTTTTCCCCTTCCAAATACGTTGAAATAGCCGGTTTTACCGCTTCGACCGCCTGCAGAATGGCCTCATTGGTCAACTCGGGGCTGTACAGGCTATTGGGTACGATATATGGCGTGACCAATGCAATGACGGCATCAGTCTGATCTTCGGTGAGTGAAAAGCTCACATATGCTGAAACATTTCGCTGAGCATCGCGCAGCCGGTCATCCCGGATTGTATTTCGCATCACCTGTTCGAGCACGCGCAGCGAGTCGGTTCGTACCAGATTCCATGTTTCATCATCCGCCGTCAGCACCAGTCGGATGACGTTCTCATTCAATTGCATGGCTTCGATCGCCTGCAAATCGGCAACCTTTTGAGCAGTGCTGGAGTGCGGATCAAGTCGTGTGATTTCGATAAAATCCAGTGCTTTGCTCAACAGATCAATCTGATTTCGAGCGATGGCCGTATCAGGCGGCAAATAAACCAGGGATATTTTCTCTTCAGCCTCAAGTTGCGCCTGATTGGTAAGAATTTCGCTCTGAAATGAAAGATTTCGCGGGGCAAGAATATCCTGCGGAGCAACATCCCCTGCCTGCAATGGAAATGAATACGGTCGGATGGTAAACGGGTAGACCAGCGCCAGAAGAGCAAGTGCAGCCGTAATAATCAATATCGCAACGCGAAACAACTTCGGGTTGCTGATCAATTTGCTGAAAAATGGCTGTTTTTCAGACACGCTCATTCAGTAGAGTTTTGACCACTTCACTCACGGCACCGCTTGATGCTCGTCCGGCCACTTTGGGCAGGAGAGCCTTCATCACTTTTCCCATATCGGCAGGTTTGGTCGCACCGGTCTCAGAGATGGCTTCCAGGGCCAGGCTGGTAACTTCTTCACGGCTCAATTGTTTGGGGAGGAATTCCTTCAGCACATCGATTTCAAAACTGGCCGTTTCAATCAAATCCGTTCGGTTGGCTGCTTTTGCGCCTTCGATCGATTCTTCTCTCGTTTTGACTTCCTTTTGAAGAATTGCGAGCTCGCGAGCGTCATCCAACGCAGCCCCGCCGTCAATTTCTGCCTGTTTTATACTGGCCAACGCCAGGCGGATCGTTCTTTTTCTTAATTCATTTCCCGACCGCATGGCTTCCTTCAATGAAGCTTCCAGTTTTTGTTTTGTATCCATTCTTCTCTTACTCCACCACAATGAGATCTTTAATCGTATCAAACGTCGTCTGGCCGATACCAGGGACGTTCATTATATCTTCAATTCTAACAAAGTTCCCATTTTCCTGGCGATACAAAATGATCTGCTCAGCGGTTTTGGGGCCGATATCTGGCAGTGTTTCCAGTAAATCACCTGTTGCGGTGTTGATGTCGATCTTCTCCGCCGATGAAAGAGGTGCAGCTTCGTCGTCTGGCCCTTTACTAACAATGGCCTGCCCTTCCTTAGGGATGAAAATCCGGGTCCCATCTGAAAGGAGGCTCGCCTGATTGACTGCTGCCGTATCAGCACCAAAAGCAAAACCACCTGCTGCTTCGATTGCATCGATCACACGGCTGCTGGGCGGAAGAGAATACACGCCGGGATGAACGACCTCTCCATCCACATGTACCATGATATTTGCTGCGGTGGGTGCTGCAGACAGAATCAAAGACCGGCCTTTTGGTCGACCGGTGATCAGAAGCAATACGGCAGCCAACATCAATCCAATGATGATCCCCAGGAATATTTGCTGCCATTGTTTCATGGACCACCCCGTTTGCCAGGCCAGTCTCGAGAAAAATTGGTAAAACTAATACGCTTCCGGTTTCAAAAGAAGTTCATCTTCGTGGGCGGTTTTATTTGCCTGCTCTTCCTGCCAGGCTTTCTCTGTCTCGTACATAGCGTTGAAAGCGGTAATAGAAACTTCCAGAATATCCAGATCAGGTTCCTGGGTGGTAAGCCTCTGCAGCATCAGATTTGGCGTCACCAATATCCGAACCCATTTTTTATCCATATTGTTGGCAGTCCAACGCATATATTCATAGGAAATCCCGATAATGATGGGGATAAACAAAACACGTGTCGCCAGCCGCCAGAAAATGCTCATCGGACCTAACAGCGTAAATACAAAAATGCTGACGACTGCCACAATCAGCAAAAAACCCGTCCCACAGCGCGGATGCTCAACGGAATATTTGGAAACATTTTCAGGGGTTAATTCTGCTCCATCTTCAAACGCGTTGATCGTTTTATGTTCTGCCCCGTGATAGGCGAACACCCGCTTGATATCTTTCATTCTGCCCACTGCCCAGATATACAGAATGATCAATATCAGGCGGACAATACCTTCCAACAGGTTGCTGAACCATGGATCCCAGGTCAGAGCAGTTTCGGATAACTGTCCCAACAGCGCGGGCAGCATGAAGAACAGTCCGACCGAAATCAGCAGCGCTACAGCGATCGTCAGGAATAACGCCGGGCCATCAATTTTTTCTTCCTCTTTTTCAGCCTGCATGTTGGCTGAAAGAGTTAAAAAGTGAGTTCCCAGCCCCAGCGAATCCCATAATCCGATCAACCCTCGCAGGAATGGGATTTTTCGAATTCGACTGAGGTAAATGCCGGAAAGGTCTTCTTTTATGATCTCAATGGTTCCATCGGGTTTCCGTACGGCAGCGGCGGCGGTACGCGATCCGCGCATCAGCACGCCTTCCATCAAAGCTTGACCTCCATAGGAAGGTAAGCGTTCTTTATTCATCGTGTTCTCCAATCAATTTTCCTGTTCAATCGTGGTGTAGGTTGTTACGAAAATGTTGATGCAAAATCCCGATCGACAGGTGGTAATCGCCTTATTTTACCTGAGTTTCTGGAAATCCGTGTTCGATGACCTGTTTCAAATCCTGACTAAACTGCACCACCAGGTGAGGGACTTTCCATTTTTGTAAACTGCCGACAATCGTTGAAACACCATAATAGCGGCCAAAACTGGAAGGATCGAGCAGAATGATCACCGGGTTCATCCCCCGTCTGATCAACGACGCAGCAGCGGCTACGGTGGATGGATGGGTGGAGGGCGTGATGATGATCACAGTACTGCCGCGTGGCAGAAAAGCCGCCTGTGTTTCTACCAGACTGATGATCGGATCGTTTCCATCAGGGCTCATCAGCGAAAGCGTTTTTAGAATTTTTTTAAGCTGTCGCTCTCCGCGCTCGGAGGACAGAACAATACGCTTTCTGGTCTGGCTGGCAAATCCCACCACCTGCCCAGACCGGGAAAAATACCGTACAATCGACCCTGCCAGACTGGCGGCGTATTCAAATGTATCCGGAGGCAGTTTATAGGTAGAGCGGTGAAGCCACCAGAGCGGGATCTGTTCCAGATCCTGTTCTGGGATTTCTGCGCGGATATGAACCTCACTTTGAGCATCCAGCAAAACCCAGATATCCGCTTGTGGGTCCTGTTCGAATTCCTTCACCATCCACCGGTCACGCCGGGCAGTAGTTGGCCAGTGGATCCGATTGAGAGAGTCGCCCGGTGCATACTCGCGGATTCCGGCCGCATTGGGCGGCTGGACTTCACGGGTTCGCCTTCTGAAGCTGCTTCCGCCAGGTACCATACCGGCAGGCAGTTGAAAACGTGCGATATCGAACAGCATGGGCAGGACCAGCAGTTGCTCTTTGGATTCAATCACCTTTTTAGCCAGAAACAGACCAAAAGGATCACCTGAGTACAAAATAGTCGGGCTTAACGCATACTCGCCACGTTTGGAAAGCAACGTATAACCGGAAAAGGTGCGCACCGATTGGGGCTTCATCATCGTAAGTACACGGGTTGACCCGGTACTGAGCATTTTGGAGGCATCTTCGATTTCGATCCAGGGTTTGGAAAGCGGAAAAATATTGGAGACGGTGAATTGTTCCTCAAATACCTGTCCCAGTTGCTGACGTTCCCCGCGTGATTCCCGTTTCAGGTAAACCTTCTGGATGGATAATTTTGCCCAGATCCAGCTTAAAAGGATCAGCAGGCTGGTGAAAATGATCAGCCTGTAATAAACACCGGCGCGTGTAATGATCAGCCCGGCAATGGATGCCAGCAGGATCACCAGAACTGCCCAGAACGTTCCGCGGATTTGCATGGAATTTACTTACGCGTCAGATCACCGCCAGGTACAGGAAGAGTCCGTAAAATCTCTTCCACGATCAAATCCGGGTTGATTTCTCTCAACCGGGCAGCCGGATCGATCATCATGCGGTGTGGCAGTACGTGACCGGCAATTGCCTTGATATCATCAGGCAGAACATAATCTCTTCCGTTAATGGCAGCCCTCGCCTGCCCAACACGGAATAAGCCCAGGCTTCCGCGTGGACTGGATCCTAAATACACATCTGTATTACTGCGAGTGGAACGTGTCATTTCCACAATATATTGCTTAATCACCGGTGCAACATACACATGCCGCACCAGTTTCTGCATACTGATCACCTCGTCCACGGTGGCTACCGGTTCAAGCTGTTCAATAGGATGTACGATTTGCTGTTTTTCCAGAATAGTGATTTCATCTTTAATGGATGGATAACCCAATTTGATCCGCATCAGAAATCGGTCCAGTTGTGCCTCCGGGAGCTGGAATGTGCCCTCGTACTCAATGGGGTTTTGCGTTCCCAGTACCATGAATGGGACTGCCAGTGGATGGGTGATCCCATCAACCGTCACCTGCCGTTCTTCCATAGCCTCCAGCAAAGCCGACTGTGTTTTGGGTGTAGCACGGTTGATTTCGTCCGCCAGTACAATCTGAGACATAATCGGTCCGGGTCTGAATTCGAATTGCCTCGTGATCTGGTTAAAGATATACACCCCGGTCACATCACTTGGCAGCATATCCGGCGTAAATTGAATACGCCGAAACGTACATTCAATGGATTTAGCCAGGCTGCGCGCCAGCATGGTCTTGCCAACGCCGGGAACATCCTCGATGAGCAGGTGCCCCTGACACAGCAATCCCAGCGCTACCTGTTCGAGCGCCTGCCTCTTACCGATGATCACTTTTTCAAGATTGCGGACTAGTTTTTCGACGAACGCTTGAATCGTACTGACATCCAATTGGGTAGTTGATTTGGCATCCATTCGCAAGTTCTTTCTTATCTTCAGTCTGGTGAAAGTTCCTGTTTGTTCAATGAAATCAAAAGGGAATTTGGCCTTATTGCGTTCTTCGGTTTATACTCACCCCTCGCTCAACAATGAGATTAATTATATCAACCTTTGTTTGTTACATTTTTTGTGAGATGAACCCAAAATAGTATCGTAATCATCACGAAGAATATGGATATTCCCAGGCCAATCCAGAAGATGCCCGGCCGGTAAGCAAGCACGATCCGGCTCGTACCAGATGGCACTTTTACAGCCAAAAACAGGTAATTTCCTGGATAAACATCAACCTTGTTTCCCTGAATTGTCGCCTGCCAGCCCGGGTACCAGCTCTCTGAAACCATCAACCAGCCAGGTTCTGTACCGGTAAGCTCCAGTTCAATATATCCTGGTTGATCGGCATCGACAGTGATTTGATATTGACCATTCGCCTGGCATGCATTCCCATTCACGGCTCCCTCCACAATCAGGGGGAGATCATCGAGGCTGGTGTTCGCACTATCCATCTGTTCTATCAACTTTTGCCAAGCCTCTTCTGAGTTTTGAGATCCGGTTGCGCAATTGTATAACCTGAAACGTTGACTATCGGGTACAGAGATACTTTTTACGCCAGACGGGCTCATGCGATCCCTTCGGATCACGGTAGACACGTCCATCAGTTGATACCAGTTTTCCCGTTCATCAGGGGCATGGTGGTTGACATAATCCATCCACGTCCGATACCGTTGCGTCACCAACGGATCAAAATTATTGGCTGAGCGGATGCCCTGGAAAATATTCAGATCCGGTATCAGGATATCATGCAAACCCATCCAATCCTCATCGATCTGATAGGTTTCAAATTGAAGAAATCTCTTGAATTTGAGGAAGTATTCATCGCTGGGATGCAGGTAGACTCGCCCGGTTTCGTTTTTGTCAACCAGTGGTGAAACAGAGGGCACATCATAAAAATCCTGTGTAATCAACGGCACAGACGGCCAGTTCATCACACACAGATCCATACCGATTAACAGAACCACAACGATCTGCCAGATTTCTCGCTTTTTAGCTTTCTCTATGGATGGCTGCGTCAATGTCAGCAATCCAGCAATAAAGAGAAACAACCCACAGAAAGCAGCGGCTCGGATAAAAGTGATAGCTACATCCTGAAGCGCGATTAAAGCCAAAAATGCGCCCAGTGTTACGGCAAAACCGCCTGCGGTACCGAGGCGAAGCCAGTACAGGCCTTTTCCGGTTGGCTTTCGCCAACGCTCGAAGCCCATCCCTGCCAGGATGGATAGACTGAACACTGCCCAAAACAAAAAGCGGGCCGGTGAATTGAACATATCAAAGGTCGGAATATTTCTAAATAAAAAGGGGAATATGGGGGTGTTTTTCCCCAATGCAAGCATAATCGATACAACGGTAAGCGCCCACAAAAACCGGCACAACGATCTGCTTGACGTCGTGTCCGTACCCGATGAGTTTTTACGCCATATCCCCGGAAGGGTTGAAAGCGCCAGTAAAAATGGCAGCAACCCAATGTAAAGCGCATCCTCCCAGAAACTTCCATATCCCCAGAAGTTGCCGGTTCCCGGGTTCCCAAACAGATCTGGAGCCAGAAATCCGAGCAGTCGCCATGGCCAGAGCGAGTAGGTAAGCGCACTTTCATAATCAACCATTGAGTTGCGGGAGGATAGGAGTAAGTATTGGGCAGTGAGAACCAATTGGACGGCTGCCAGCCCTGCGCCGATGACCCCAATCGGAACCAGCTGTTTCCAGGCTTCCCATACTCCCTTCCACCGGTTGGAAATCCACCCGCCGCTTGTCACCCAGGCTGCCAGCAGCAACATTGAATACCATGTCAGTTGCGCGTGACCCGCCAGCAATTGCATGCCCAGACATACCGTCAGGAAAACCAACGGACGTTTCTGAGATTGTTCAGGTGAAGTTTTTCCGGGGAAAGTGATGGCGGAAGCCATCGCGATGATCCACGAAAGCCAGGAACCGGCCCACACCATACTGAAAAAGCCTGCCCGTGCAACAAAAAAACCAGAAAGTGAGAAAGCCAGTCCTGAAATCACCTGGCTACCCTTGCCATATCCCAGAACTCGCATCAAGTAGGCCAATCCCAAACCCGCCCAGATCAGATGAAGCATGATGAGCAGGGTATGTGTCCAGGCCAACCATCCTGTACCAAACAGATATCCTACCAGTAAAGCGATCCAATTGGGCGGATAAAATAGCGCGGTCTGATAATTGGCTGCCAGCGGAGCTCCCATACCGTTCAACGTATTCCAGAGCGGCAGTTGTCCGTTTTCAAGCATATTGATCGCCAGTGAGTGCCATGGGATAAACTGCAAGGCAGGCGTACCCCAAAAAAGAGCTTTCCCACCAAAGACAGCCGACGAAAACAGCAATATCGGAAAAACAAGAATGGGCAAATAATAGAGTTTCGCTTTAAAGTTCTTCATTTTTGTTTTTCGATTCGGTCTTTGATCGTGACCTCGTAAAAAGCATACCCGTTTTGCTCACAGACTTTTTGGAGAAAGCCTTCCTGAACCGGGTTCCAATCACCCAGTTTCTTTTCCTGTGCACCATAAAAAACGTAATCAATCGCGTATTTCTGTAGAAGGTCAATTTGTTGATCTGATGAGAGATCGCCTGAGTAGAACGAATTCACATCCCGTAATGCCTCTGTG
The DNA here is from genome assembly GCA_964532655.1 of uncultured Anaerolineaceae bacterium. Taxonomy (GTDB): domain Bacteria; phylum Chloroflexota; class Anaerolineae; order Anaerolineales; family Anaerolineaceae; genus JAJFTV01. The sequence goes on along the minus strand of CAZHMZ010000008.1, from coordinate 3,149 downwards.
AAATTGGCACTCTCCGGCCCAAGACCGACCGGGACATGAACATCTGCCCATGCCGGCAAGGCATTGGCATTTTCATAGGCAGCCAGAATAATGCTGCCGTGCTCAGCAGCTTCATCCAGGCATTCAAAAGCTTCCACCTGAGCCCTGGTCTGAAAAATCGGAACGGAAGGTACCCTGATAGATTGAGTTGCCCCGACCAGAATCAAAATCGGGGTGATCATTGAAAAGGCTGTCAGCGCCGTAGGGGCAACCAGGGATTTCCTGGTTTTTCCGTGGTCAAAGGCACTGATCGCGAGTATGGCGATCACCAACCAGATACCATCCGGAAGCCGTCGCTGCATATTGAACGGGGCGTAAGCCAGAACAGGAAAAACGATCAACACCGTTAACAGGAAAAGCCATATGATCTCATCTTTTTTTTGCCAGGAATAGATTACACCCTTTACAACGAATGGAATGAAAACAAGAAACGAAATGAGATAATCCTGTAAAGCAGGCGATGTGATCAAATTTTGTGCTGCCCATTGCTTCAGGTAAGGGTTTATTGAAAAGAGAAGGAAATTGTAAATAACCCAGGGTGAGGATACCAGAACCATATTGATTGCGGAACGAACAACTGGCAGTAAGCGGTTCCTCAAGTCAGTTTGATGCTGTTTCTTCGCCAGAATAGGCAAAATCCAAATTCCGGCCAATACGCCCAGATATACCCATCCGGTTAAGATCGTGAGTGGCTGAAAAAAACCGGTCAACAGCCAGCAAAAACCGCCAGCAAGGCTGTTCTTTAGATTTTTTGGGTCCTTAAAGAAGAACAGAAACCCCAAAAGCAAAAAAGCACGCGCTGCCAGCAAGTGCGGCAAACCAAACAGGGATAGAAATCCAAATGTTTCAGGTGAGTATACTTCCAGCGGTATCCCAAATATGACATGACCCGGATCCAGCAGAGCAAACCACCCGCTTCCTCCGCCCACGACAGCAATGAGCGTTGCCATCCGTCGGAGCGTGATGCTGGTGATAAATTGAGCGCATAACAGGTACGTGACCAAAATCAGTAGAATTCCAGTCAGCCAGCGAAAAGCATGAAACAAAAAAACAAGCTGATCATGTTGCCCGGGTCCACTGGTCAGTTTGCCAATCAGCATATACGGAACGAAAGCCAGAAAGCCGCTCTGTTCCACGGTGGTGTATGGAGACCGGAACAGCCATTCCCCTTCTGCCCCCTGAAGCATTTTGGCGATATAGGAATTCCCGTCTTCAACGCCAAACAAAAATCCTGTAAACTCATATTGACTATTTTGGCTATACGCATATATGTACGGTACAGTGGTAATAAACAACAGGATCACGCTCGTTATTAGAATCCAGTTGCGCTCCCGTTTTGACTCAAACATGAGATCCTCTTCGTGTTCGAAGAATGAGTAGAAGAATGACACCGGCTGCCACCGAAAGCAGGGAAATGGCAGCCCCGAGATAAACGGTCAATGGGCGAAACCGAAATGTGACTTCATGGGTGCCTTCCGGTACTTCCACTCCACGCAGCAGGTCCTCAATGGATAATAACTCTGCTGGATTTTGATCTACTGTCACCTGCCAGCCCGGGTACGCGATTTCCGACAGCACCAGGTACCCGCCTCCTTCCGATAGCCTTAATTGAATGGAGTTGGGGGTCCGCTCAATGAAATCGAACTCTGCATCCAACAAATTACCTCCTGTCACATCCAGTGCTTGGGAGGATTGAAACCATGCTCGCGGACGGAAGAGTCTATTTTCATAAATAAAGGTATCGTCGATTTGTTGAACAAAATCAAATCCTTCTGCATCAACAGGGAACTCAGAACACAGGTACCTTACGTTCAATATCCCCAGCAGACCGGCAGAAGGAATTGCCTTCATATTATCCGTATCGGGGTTCCCTGTTCGAAATGGTGGGATGCTGACGCTGTATCCCGTTCCTGTTACCCCGGAAGCCTCGACCATAAATCGATCATAGCTTTGCACATGCAGTGGGCTGATACCATCTGCCAGTTCCAACCCGGCTTTCGCAGCATCGAGCTGTGATATGCTGTAGCTGGGCGAATAAACCCGAAAAACCCCATCCTGTTCCATCAACCATTCCACCAGAGATGGTTTTGCATCGGTTAATTGATCCGCAGTGTAAAACTTACTCTTGACCAGGTTGAGCCCGCCCAGGTCCAGTAATTGCAAAAAAAGTAAGAAGCCAAAACCCAATGAGACAGGGATCGTCGGAAAACGATCCAACAGGAATAGCACGGTGGCAACCAGTACCCACGCAAAAGCGCCCCACAGAAAATTGATGTTCCATTCACCGGTACTGATTCTCGCTGCTAAGGTTAGGAATATCTCGAAGGCGGTGATGGCGAAAATCGACAGCCGTAATCCTTTTTGAAGTGCGATCCTCTTGAAAACCAGATCACAAAAGAAACCAATCAGCAAACAGGCTGATAATCCAAAAATTATCAAAGAACGCGAAGGTACACGTAGCAAGCTTAAACCCGGCAGTTCGCTGATCAGATGCATCAGCGGGTTATTGATCCCCAATGCCCAGATCAGTGAAATCAAACTAACCCAAAGCCAGAAGGCAGACCCTGCCGGTCTGTTGCATCTAAAAAGAAGACCAATCGCGGATATAACCCCAAACGCGCCGACATAAACCCATAATTCCCAGTTGCCGAATATTTCGGGAAATATCAACCCGGTCAGCTTTTCTGCAGGTAAGGAAAAGAACATGCGATCCGTTAACCCCATCTGACTGCGTGCAGACAGGTTGGAGTATTGCAGTAACGGTAGCCATAATACAGCCGAGATGCACAGCATAATCAACCCATTTAGCACAATCTCCCAACCGGCAAGGATGGTTTGTGAAAGAAATCCTCGGACAGTTAGTTTTTCGTCATCAGTTCTGTGAAAATTGGCAGATAATAATGTAGCTATACGCAAAGCGGCAAATAGCAAGCCGCCATATGGAGCCCAGCGAACATCGGCCAAAGTAATCAGTCCCAGCACGATCCCGGAGCCGTAACGCCAAAGACTCTTTGGCTGTTCCCGGTAACGTAATTCGGCATAAACAATCCATATGGTCAGGCTGACAGCCCATACCAGTGATACATGCCCTGCGGTGTAGTGACCCAGCA
>CAZHMZ010000007.1:0-50782 GCA_964532655.1 uncultured Anaerolineaceae bacterium | reverse complement strand
CCGGCATGATACACTTTTATCAGTGAAACAAACAATTCTTTCATTCTTCACCACCCAACCTTTTGCACCCAGTGGGGATATATTGTGCAAGGGACAATATGGACGAACAACAAGTAGTTCAACGACTTAAGCACGGTGACATCGGCGGTCTGGAAATACTCGTCGCGCGTCATCAGGTGAAGGCTGTGCGCACAGCCTATCTTATCACGCGCGATGCCGGCCTGGCCGAAGAAATCGTGCAGGATACCTTTGTCAAACTGGTCCGCACCATCCACAGTTTCGACGCGACGCGTCCGTTCGAACCGTGGTTTATGCGAAGCGTGGTCAATGCCTCATTGAAAGTGATGCAGAGATCCGCCCGGAATATGCAGATCGACGAAGATGAGCATGAAACCATCCTGGCCGATCTGGCAGCCAAGGTAGAGTCGCTTGAAACGCAGGTTGAGTCCAGAGAGACCCAAAATCAAATCTGGGATGCCATGCAGAAGCTGTCTCCGCGTCAACGGACGGTAATCGTCCAGCGCTATTTCCTGGAGATGAGTGAGGCCGAAATGGCGGAAGAAGCCGGATCGGCGGCTGGCACAATCAAATGGCTTTTGAATGCAGCCCGCAATCAATTGCGCGCTCTGCTGGTGAGGAATAACATATGAAAAATAATTGGCTGAAAGACGAATTGGAGCAAATTACCAGGCGCAGCATCCCGGACAACACCAATCTGTGGCCGGCTATCTCAGCCCGGCTCGAAAGGAAATCATCAATGTTTGGTAAACGTCTGCGCCCATTGAAAGCGGCTTTGCTCACGCTGGCTGCACTGGTGGTAGTAAGCGGTACGGTTTTTGCGCTTGGCCGCGCACTCGGATATATACCCGGTTTTGGTCTGGTGGAGAACACCACCGGCGTCCGAATTCTGGAGGAACCTGTCGTCAGCACCCGCGATGGTGTAACCCTCACAATTTCTGATGTCATCGTCTATGAAGATCACATTGAACTGGCTTATGGCGTCAACGGGATCGCGTCCGATAATGACGGTTCTCTGGCAGAGGATGCTGCTGCTTCACCCGCCGATTTTTGCGGCGGTGTCAACCCCGGTGAAACGGCCAGCAATGAAGGCGCTGCCCGCCTGATGCTGCCGGATGGCACCGTACTGGAACGCGACGCCAGTGGGAAATATCCGCAAAACGTGTATGTCATGACCCCCGTTTATGAAGCCGCGCTCTCAACGGATGTGAGCAGCATGACTTTCCTGCTCGATTGCATCCCCTCAGCCCGCCGCGGCGCAGCCCCGGAAGACTGGTCCGTTCCCTTCGCATTGAAAGAGGTTCCTGCCGGTGAGGTGGTTGGGGTACCTGTGATCGAGGTGGAAGTTGCCTCTGACCCGGTTGAGGTGACTGCTCAACTGACCGCAGAAACTGAAGCAGGCGAACAACCCGAAAGTGCTACCCCCGCTGAGGAACCTGTCAACCTGCCTGCTCCGGTTGTGACCATGAATCTGACCAAGATCATCCCGATGGAAAACGCCGTGGCAGTGTATTTCTCCTTCAACGCTGAAAATGCCGATCCCTCGTTGATTTCGCTCATGCCCATCACGGTCTACGCCATCGATTCGCAGGGACAGCGCATTGACATGCTCGGTAATTTTGTCTGGCAGCCGTTTGAACACCGTGTGGGCAGCGAATTCGGTTACACCTCGCCTTCCAAACCCGCAGACGGGCCGCTGACCCTGGTGGTGGAAAACGCAGCCGCCATTTACGCCCCGCTGTATACCGATCCGCCCATGATGCCATCGGATGAAATGTCGTTCACCTTTGATGCCGGCGAAAACCCGCAGTACGACCAGACCTGGGAACTGGATGAAGAATTCACCGTAGCCGGTTACCCCGTCAGGATCACCTCTGCCCGCGCAGCCAGCTTTGAAGACATCCGTACGCCTGATTATATTGACGGTTCGCAGGGTTATGATTATGGATACGACTTCGCGGTCGAGACCGATCCGTCGGTCAAGATGCAGATGTGGCTGGATATCACCCAAGAAAACACTAACTGCTGGTTGAGCAACATGGGCCAGCATATGCCCGACAGTTCCTCCGGCCAGTACGTGATGCTTTGCCGTGATGCCTACCCGGCCGGCGCGGTGCGCGTCACCCTGGGTGAGATCAATGTGCTGGTTGAAAATACCTGGCAGGTGCAGTGGGTGCCGTAAAACCGGTCGAATTTTAGAAAACTCGCTGCTGATGCAAATCCCCCTCCGTTTGGAGGGGGATTTGTTCATTTTCTATAATTCATTACTCAGAGAGTGAACTTTGATTCACAATAAATCTGTCTGGATCCCCGAATCATTCTTTCCAGAGACCGGCGAAAGTCCAAGCGCTGACAGCAATACCAAAAACGGAATCAACGGTATGTGATAACGGGGCTGTACCTCAAAAAAGGCAAATGCTGCCAGTGCCAGCAGCAGTACACTTAAACTGAACCAGCCGATATGGCGGTGGGAAGGACGAAACTTGAACAATAAGAACAGCGCGCCTGCCAGCAAACACCAGTAACCGTACTCACTGATCTGAGCATACCCACGACGCACATCAGGGGTGGGAATTTTCCAGCGTGCTTGAAACGTCTCATAATCCATATCGGATCCCAAAAACGCCAGATCGGCCCCATAGGCATCTGTGGCCAGGAAATGATTGTATTTCACCTTAAGAAACCGGTAATACGCTGCCGGATCCGAAAAAATTCGGTTGAGGATCAGAGGAACGCCCTTTTGAAATGCTTCCTGGCGGGTCCACCCATGTACCAGGCGCGTGTCAGGAGGATTATTACGTCCTTTGGCTTCGATATTTGTGCCTTTTAGCAACGTATCAGTGGCAATTTTATATTCGGAGAATCGCATATTATCCACACGTGCCGGAATGACAGCAGTTTTGATCAGCAGTACCCCGGCAGCGAAACCGACCAGTGAAAAGAGAGCGGCTTTTCCCAACTTTGCGGGTGCAATTTTGCCTTGAAACAGCAGCGGCAGCAGGAAAAGCGGCGCGTACATGATCACTACGCCCCGGATCATAAAACCTGCCGCCAGGCAAAACCCTCCTGCTGACAGCCAGTACCACCTAGGCTGGTAGATGTAGCGAATGAGAAAGCCCGTACAAAGGACCAGCGCAGCGGTCGAAATGATATCTGTACAAACCAGGCCTATCATCCCACACTGTGATGGTAAAACTGCGAAAATCCAGGCCGCACTGAGACCTGCCTGCCGGTGACCGGTCTGCTGGCAAACCCAAACCAGCCCGGCCATCGTTACGAGGGAAGAGAAGATATTGATAGCCACCGCCGTTCGGTCGGATGGGTAAATACGGTACAGCAGTGAGAGCAGGCGGGTGAAGTCAAAATAATAACTCATCACCAGACCGGGTTCGCCGCGGGCTAACTGGAGCGCCCAACGGTGAAAATCTCCAAAATCGGAAACCTGGGCCGTGGGTACCATGTTTACCCAATAGATGCGCAGGGCCACCGCCAGGGCAAAAACAAATATCAACAGCCATCCCTCAAGTCGGGGGCGTTTTTTAACCAGAACAGACAACCCGATGGGCACCAGTATCAACGCAGCCACCGCAGCCAGAATCAACCACGGTTGCTGGTTCCAGAAGTTGATAAATTCGTTTTGAAATTCCAGAGCGTTGTTTAGCAGATAAGTTAGTACAAAAAGCAGAAAGTACTCCAGTATCTGGTTCTGCTTGTTGGAAGACCGGCTACCGATAAAAACCGATGCGATAAAGAAAAACAGAAACAGGCTGACAAAGCGGATTACCGGAAACGCCATTAAAAAGATCCGGAAGACGGTTGAATAAGTATCGCCCTCGGGCATCAAAATGTTGAAGTTGGCGTACGTCTGACTGTCGTTCTCCGCTGCCGGAATTTGCAGATGGTGTGTTTCCTGATTGATGGAGATATCAATTTCCGCTGGTTGCCCTTCGCGAATAAAGCTGAACTGGTAATACGCCGGATCACTGGTCTCAAATTCATCTCGCAAACGAATTTCGGCAGGCGAACTTTCCTGATGATCCGCTGAAAAATGATCGCCGCGCACCCACTGACCGATAAACTCATATTCTGTTGGCTCTACAATCCATTTCGTCTCTCTGATATTCACGGTCAAATTAACGAAGTAAAAGGGATCATCTGAACGGATGGTGATGAGATGATCAGCCGGATATAATGGCGAAAAATAAAGCGTCAATGAAAGGGTGAGTAGGGTCAGACCCGCGGCCATCAACAAATGAAAAAGCCGCCTGTCGTGAACCGTTTCCCAACGTGGGAGAATCCATCGTCTCCAAACATACCTCAGCAAAAAAAAGAAAATGACCCAACCCACCGCCAGAACAACAATCCTGCCCCATTGCGGATAAGCGGCGATTGGTAAAAACGTGCCAATCAGGTAAAGCAGAACAACCGCTGAACAGGCGGAAAGAAACAAAGGCGGAATAATAGCCCGCAGGGTTTTCGACATTTTTTAGCTCATCAAAACTGGTATGTGGCGCTGGAACATAAAAGCCCATGGAAAGCGGAAACCACCCACCCAAGCTTTCGTATTCCACAATTATAAGGGGAAAATCCGCCCACTAATCCCGCGTCGTACAATCAATTATCTGGCGATGATCTTTTTGTGACTTTTGCATTCATCAAAACAAACTACCGGGCTTTCCTACAACGGTTTTTTAGATTAAATCAGAATTAATGTTCTATATATCCTCTTTTCAATAGAAAAACGGCATGATATGCTGCATGTATTGCTTATCAAAAGCAGGAAAGGGGCGAACTGTATGCAAAAAATTGTGACCAATTTCTGGTATGACGGTCAGGCTGAAGAAGCTGCGCGTTTGTATACCTCCATTTTTCCCAATTCAAAAATAGACTCGATCGTCGCTTACGGCGAGGGCGGCCCGATGCCGGCGGGAACCGTGATGGTTGTTGAGTTTACACTGGACGGACAGAGTTTTATCGCGTTGAACGGAGGTCCCGAGTTCAAATTTACGCCGGCCACTTCGTTTATGATCAACTGCGAAAACCAGGCCGAGATAGATTATTACTGGGAAAAACTGACCGAAGGCGGCATGGAAGACCAGTGCGGCTGGCTGACCGACAAATTCGGTCTTTCCTGGCAGGTGGTTCCCACAGTTATCAACAAACTGATGTCGGATAGCGACCCGGCCAGGGTTGCCAGCGTGATGCAGGTAATGTATCAGATGAAAAAATCGAAATTGAACCGCTGCTGGAGGCCTACGAGAAGGTGCGGTAGACGGTCAAATCTTCAGCTCACAGAAACAGCAGGGCGCGCATCCAGCAGAAGCGCGCCCTGTTTTATATGGTGTCTGACCGATTGAAAGCGGGCAAAGACGGTTGTTTCTGACTATAATGGAGAAAGAACTGGCGCAGACCAGCCGTGATTCCAATCAGGAAACCGGCTTACACATCGCCCTGGAGAGAACCCGATGCGACAATCCATGCTGACCCGCGAACAATCGCTGTTTGTCAACCAGGAAAAGGAAGCTCTGTCTGATATGCTTTTAAAGTTGTCAGGAATGGAGTTGCTCAAAGAACGCCTGGCTGCCCTGCAAAAAGCCATTATTCAATTGGATGAGTTGTTCCTGGTGGTGGTGGTTGGTGAGTTCAACGCCGGAAAGAGCGCCCTGGTGAATGCCATTTTGGGAGCCAAGGTGCTGCCGGAAGGGGTGACACCCACCACCTCGCGGGTCACGCTGGTGAAATGGGGTGATGAACCGGGCGAGCAGGTATTGGATGAAGGTTTCGCCGTGATCACCTACCCGCTGCCGCTGCTGAAAGAACTGAACATCGTCGATTCACCCGGCACCAATGCCATTATCCGCCAGCATGAGCGCCTGACCGATGAATTTGTGCCCCGCAGTGACCTGGTGCTGTTTACCACCTCGGCGGACCGGCCCCTCACCGAAAGCGAGCGTCAGTTTTTGCAGCGTATCCTGGCCTGGGGGAAAAAAGTGGTCTTTGTGCTCAACAAGGCCGATATTTTTGAAAACGAAGATGCCCTGGAAGAGGCGCGCTCCTTTATTCTGAAGCATGTTTCCGGCGTGCTGGGGGATACCCCTGAACTGTTTGCGGTTTCCGCGCGCTGGGCTCAACGCGCCCTCACCGAAACCGATCCGGATCAGCGCCGCCAGTTGCGGGCGGCCAGCCGCCTGGAATCGCTGGAGCGCTACATCACATCCACGCTGGATGATGATACCCGTTTACGGCTGAAGCTGCAAAATCCGCTTGGGGTGGCCGAAAACTTGATTGTCCAGGCTGAGCAGGTAAACCGGACACAATCTGCCGATCTTTCAGAGGACCGCCAGACGGTCTCCTCCATTGAGACGGCCATCAACGCACACGAAAGCGAACTGCAAAACGAACTGACCCCGCGCATCGCCGAGCTGGAGAATATTCTTCAGCGGCTTGAACTGCGTGGGCTGGATTTCTTTGACACCACCCTGCGCCTGACCAACATTCACAACCTCATCCGCGGCGACCGCGTCAGGGCTGAGTTTGAAAAAGAGGTGCTGCAGGATGTACCGGCTCAACTGGAAGATCAGGTTCAACGGCTGATCGACTGGCTGGTGGAGAAGGATCTGCGCGAGTGGCAGCAAATCATGACCTATCTGCAGCGCCGCCAGGCGCTAAATCTGGAGCACATTGTCGGATCGGGCGGAAGCTCGCAAGCCGGCCGTCGGCGCGAGTTGATCGACTCGGTGGGCGAGCGTGCCAAACTGCTGATCGAAAGCTACGACCGCAACGAAGAAGCCAGCCAGCTTGCCCGGCAGGTGGAAGCAGCCGTGGCGCAGACAGCCCTATTTGAGGTGGGCGCAGTCAGCCTGGGCACACTGGTCACCACCGCGGTGGTCTCGTCAGCGCTGGATATCACCGGCATGGTGGCGGCGGGCACACTGGCGGTATTGGGCTTCTTTGTCATTCCCTACAAACGCCGCAAAGCCAAAGAGAATTTCCGGCAGAAGATGACCGAGTTCCGCACCCACCTGGTTTCTGCGCTCACACGTGAGTTTGACCGGGAATCACAACAGTCGGTGGCCCGGCTGCGTGAAAACGTCATCCCGTATACCCGCTATGTCCACGCCGAACGGGAACGTATGGAAAAGGTTGAGGGAATCCTGCAGGATATGCGTCAGGGATTATCGATGCTGCGCTCGCAAATCGATACACTGCTCAAATAGAAGTGCGCTGCGAGTCATCCGGTTTATTTAAGGGGAAAGTCTTTCCGTAATACCGGCAGCTTCCGGCGAATAGCAAATCCGCATCGTTCATATAATGCCAGAGCCGAGCCACGGAAAAAATCTGTTTCCACATATACCGAACCGGCTCCCAGTTCATACATGCGTTTCAGCCCTTCAGAAAGTAACGCTCTGCCAAGCCCGGCTCCCTGATAAGTCGGGCTGATGCCCATTGGCTCCACCTGTCCGTACACATTGCCATCCACCTGCCCGAGCCAGCCGATGAAAAAGCCGCACAAATCCCCGCTGGAGTCTTCCACCATCAGGTTCAACTGCGGCTGGCAGGCTGGGTGATCCAGGATGCGCCAGCGCCAGGCAAGGTTCATGTTTTTGGTCTCGAACACGTTGCGGTGCAGATCCACATACGCGTCAATTTCCGTATCGCAGCGCAAGAGGCGGATGGTGCATCCCACCGGCGCCGGTGTCGAGGGGACTGCCTGCACCCCGGCATGCTGCATCCACACCTTGCTCCACGGGTCCACCGGCGCATCAACCTGTGACACCCAGCCGTGTTCTTGCAGGATGCGGATGTGTTCCTGCTGATCTTCAAAAACTGGGATAAACCAGGCTTCGCGCTCTGCCCCCTCCGCGTTTAATTCAGCCCCCCGCTTCACAGCCCACTGCAGGATCAACGGGTATAGCTGCGGGATGGCGTCAGGACAGCAGGCGATATCCACCGTCCAGAACGGCAGTTGCATCACCGCCCAACCGGCCAGGCTTCCCTGTTCATCCATCCACAATGCCGCGTTGCGCGCATCTTCGAGGGCAGGCGAACTGAAACGGTATGGTAAATCGATGCTGTGCAGTTGATGCGTGAAATACTCCAGCGCAAGCTGCTGCATACTTGTTTGATCGGCTGATCCATTGTAAGGGCGCTGTGTGTACATGTTTCTCCGGACCGGCGAACAACGAGATGATTTTGGTTGTGAGGGAGTATCCCACCCCGGTTTATCAGGGGCAGGATCCGGATGATGAGCCGGGTTTTGGTTAGGAATCAACCACCAGATTTAGTGTAAAATTGAGCCGAAAGACCGAACTTACAATAATAGTACCCTATCTAAAGGTGAATATGAGCGAATTACCCGGACAGTATGTTGGCCGTTATTGCATCGCAGAAAAAATCGGCGTGGGCGGGATGGCCACCGTGTACAAAGCTTTTGATTCGCGGTTGGAACGTGATGTTGCGGTCAAAGTGATCCGTTCAGATATTGTGCGGGATGAGATGTTCCTCAAGCGTTTTGAGCGGGAAGCCAAGGCGCTGGCGCGGCTCTCACACCCCAATATCGTCAAGGTGCTGGATTACGGCGAACATGACGGCTCGCCTTATTTGGTGATGGAGTACATGCGCGGCGACACATTGAAGAAGTTGTTGGGCAAACCCATCCCGTGGCGCGAAGCGGCCCGGATGTTGATGCCGATCGCTGAAGCCCTGGGGTATACCCACAAACAGAACATCATTCACCGCGATGTTAAGCCGTCCAACTTCCTCATGACCGACAGCAATCATCTGATGCTCTCGGATTTTGGTATCGCCAAGATTCTCGACAATCCGGATGCTGTTCAGCTCACCGGCACCGGTATCGGCGTGGGAACACCCGAATATATGGCCCCCGAGCAGGGGTTGGGCGAAACGGTGGATCACCGGGCGGATATCTACGCCCTTGGGGTTGTCTTCTATGAGATGGTAACCGGCCAGAAACCCTACCGCGCCGATACCCCCATGGCGGTCATGTACAAGCAAATTGCCGATCCGCTCCCCCCACCCCGCCAGTATGTACCCAACCTGCCCGATAATGTAGAGGCAATTCTGGTGAAAGCGCTGGCTAAAAAACCGGATGACCGTTTTAAGGATATGGCAGAATTTGCCCAGGCCCTGCAGGAAGTGGTGGAAAACGCCAACAGTTCGACTACACGCATGTATTCCACGCAACCTGTGATGGCCCAAACCAATCCAGCGCAAACAGCCGTTCATCCGGTTGAGCGGCCCACTCCCACACCACCCCCGTTTCAAACCGGGCAACCTCCCGCCGTATCGACGCCATCTCACACCCCGCCGCCGTTCCAGACCAGTATGCCGCAGGCTGCCAGCTCCCCCTCCAATCCGGCCATCCCTGTCAAAAAGAACAAAAAAATCTGGATCACCTGCGGGGTTCTTGTCTTTGTGGCTGTGTGTATCGGCGTGGCGCTGTTGGCCGGAGGGTACAACGCAGTCATGTCCATGCTGGGTTTCCCGCCAGACGGTCTGGCAGTGGAAATCAGCGTATCGCCCACCATCCAAATGGGCAGCGAATTTCAGGTGGTGGTGGCCATGCGCAATGACACCAGCAAGGATATGCAGATCACCGGCATTGAGCTTCCCAAATCGATGCTGCAGATCGCATCGATCAACACCACCTCGCCGCTGTACACCGGTTCCACAAACAACGAATCGGATGGTAGCCCGGTTTATACCTTTGATCTGACGTTAGCCCCGGACGCCACTCGGCAGATCACGTTCTACTTTATGCCCCGCCAGACGGCAGATATCACCGGAGACTGGGATGTACTGGTGGGCACCCGCCGCGCCACCCGGTCGGTACGGGTGCTGATCACCAATGCCCCGCCGCAATCCCCCACCCCCACCCTGGAGCCCACCCACACCCAACCAGCGCCCACGCAAACATTCGCCCCCACCCAAACGGTTCCGGCAAGCACAACCACCGGCTGGTCAGAGGTATGGCTGGATGATTTCTCCGACCCGGACAGTGGTTTCTATGTGGGTGAAACCTCGGAGTACAGTTTTGCATATGAAGACGGGATATATCGCGTGGAAGTAATCGAAACGGAATGGTTGTCATGGATCTACATGGGGTACAGCCTGACCGATATCCAGATGAGTGCGGATGTCAAAATGGGCAACACCACCGGCGTGACCGCTTACGGCATGTTGTGCCGTTGTGATGCCAACGAAAACTTCTACGGGTTCGAATTCAGCGAGGATGGGTATTACACCATCTGGCTGCGGTACAACAACGATTACACCACGCTGGTGGAATGGACCCCGGACAGCCGTATCAATTCCTCTGAATGGCAAAAGATGGGAATTGAATGTGTGGGTGAGAATCTGACCTTGAAGTTCAATGATGAAGTATTGGCGACAACCACCGACTCCACACTCAAATCAGGTGATGTGGGTCTGCTGGCTGAATCCGATGAAAAAGGCGGATCGATCGTGCTGTTTGACAATTACAGCCTGTACGAAAAATAATACGGACCACTTTTGTCTTTACAAAAACCGACCGACAGATTATCTACCGGTCGGTTTTTTCACCTGTCTATTTCTCGCTGCGCACCCACACAGGCACGCTGTTGGTTGAACTTGCCATCGACGGCCGGGTTCCCTCGGTGGAAGTGAGCATATTGGCGGAACCGGCGGTATCCACCCCGTCAGCGTCCAGATCCACGTACACGCCCTCCAGCAGGCAAACCACCCCCGGCATAATGTCATCGGTCACTTTTGCCTTGATGCGAATCCGGCCGCGCGTATTACCCGCCAGAACCGGTTCGCCATCGCGAACGCCGTATGCCGCCGCGTCCAGCGGGTTGATCCACATCGCCTGCTCCTCGCGCTCGCGCAGCCAGGCCACATTGCTGCCCTGTGAGTGGATGCGATAGCGTGATTTGGGCGTGATCAGCAGCAGCGGGGTTTCGGCATCTGTCACCGGCCCCCGGTAGGTGGGAACAGCCGGGTAACCGGTTTCGCGTTCGTAGCTCTCAGAAGTCAGTTCAATCTTCCCGGAGGGCGTGGGCAGCGGGTATGCCTGCGGGTCTAACACAAAATCGGACAGGCCTACCCGGTTTTGATCCGCTGCCAGATACACACCGGTGCGCTTGAACTCTTCATAATCCGGCACATCCGATTCGGCCACAAAGCTGCGCAGCCAGTCTTCTTCGCTTTTCCCGGCACTGAACTCGGGTCCAAAACCCAGCCGTTCCGCCAGCGCCAGAAAGATCTGGTAGTCGCTGCGCGCTTCACCCACCGGCGCGATGGCCTGTCTCGAAAAAGTCAGGTAATTGCCGGAATCCGGCTCCACAATATCATTTCGCTCCAGATAGGTGGTCACCGGCAGCACCACATCACAATAGCGCGCGGTGGGCGTAAGGAACAGGTCATGGCACACAGCCAGATCCACCGCTTCAAATGCGCGTATGCTCTTGTGAAGGTCACTGCCCTGGTTGAGATAATTGCCGCCGGTGGAGTAAATGGCGCGGAGATCAGTGGGGTATCCGCCCGCCCTGCCTCCCAACACCGCATCCGGCCACTGCAGCACCGGCACGGAGGGCTGCTTCTCGATTGAGGGAATGGGCAGATGCCCCAGTTTAGGTTTAGGAAGTCGATTGTTCAGGTCTCCGCTGGAACCGCCCACCCGGCCCACATTCCCCAGAGCCGTTTGCAGGGCGATCAGCATGCGGAAGGATTCTTCCCCGCCCAGCGTGCGCTGAATGGAGTATCCGGGCAGTAACGCCGCCGGCCTTAAATCAGCCAGACGGTGCGCCAGTTGCGCGATGGTATCTGCCGGGGTGCCGCAAATGCACTCCGCCCAGTACGGATCCCTGCGCTGACCGTCCAGTTTGCCCAAAACATGCTCCGCCAGGCGGTCAAAGCCGGTACTGGTGCGGGCGATGAAGTCCCAATCCACCCGGTTTTCCTCCAGGAGCACAAACAATACAGCCTGCATGAGCGCGGTATCGGTGCCCGGTTTGCAGGGGATCCACTCACCATCCAGTTGGCGCACCGTGTTGGAGCGGCGCGGTTCAATGGAAATGATGGGGATGCCCTCGCGGCGGACCTGCCGCAGCCGCGGTCCCATTTCGCTGCCCTGGTGGGTATCCAGCATGTTGGCGCCCCACAGAACGATCAATTTGGAATGCAAAATGGTAGCCGGGTCGATGCCCGAACGCAGACGCTCTCCCAGCACATACGGCACCACAAAGCTGGATGCACCGGAGGAGTAGCTGCTGTGAAAACCGGTAAAACCGCCGAACAGGCTGAAAAAACGCCGCGGCAGAATATAGGTGTTGTGCAAGGCGCCGTTAACCGAACCCGTGCCCATCAGGTTGAGCACCGCCTGGGGGCCATGCTGTTTTTTGATCTTCAGCAAACCTTCGGCGGAAAAATCCAGCGCCTCATCCCAGGCCGCTTCTCTGAACTCGCCGCTCCCCCGCCTACCAGTCCGTATCAGCGGGCGGGTAATGCGGTCCGGATGATACACGATCCGTGGCATTTGAAATCCGTTCACGCATCCGCTCTGGGCCAGCAGGGTACCGCCCTCCACATCGCTGTTGGAGGTGATCCGTTTGAGAACACCGTCCTCTACATGCGCCAGCAGGGTACACCCGCCGGAACAGTCTTTGCTGCAAGTGACAGGAATATGTTCGATCATTGTCTCTCGTTTAATCTGGTATTTTCCCGGCAACATTATACAGGATTCTGCACCCCTGTGCCGTCTGTACAACTTCCTGTCAGGCTCTGCGTACATATGGATAGAGGTGAGGGTATGACAAATCAACAAAAAGGTGTCGTGTGGTTTTTGTGGCCGTTCTGGGCCATCTGGAAGCTGGTGGTCGGTATTATTGCTGTAACCGGACGGCTGGTTGGTGCGATTCTGGGCCTGGTGCTGATGATCGCCGGCGTGGTGTTGACCATCACGGTGGTGGGCGCCATCGTCGGGATCCCGTTCATTATCTTTGGGTTTATGTTAATGATGCGCAGCCTTTTTTAGCAATACCTGAGCATGTGATAACCTGACACATTCAACTCAGGGAAGGCAGTCCAATGACGGTTCAGCCGCCATTGGACTTTTTTGTATCTGGTAACCGGCTTATCAATCTGACCGATAGATTAAAAATGGATAATAGTTTTGATAATGAGTAGTCAGACCCTTTTCTTTGGTTACAATAAAATATGATTTAGTTTATCCTAAAAATCATATATTGGATGAGGATCAAAAAGGGGATGAAATCACAAACAGTAGAAGATTATCTGAAAGCCATATACCTGATTCAGGAACGTCAGGAAGGCGCGTGGGTATCCACCTCCAGCATCGCCTCTCATCTGGGTATTTCAGATGCATCCGTCACCGGTATGCTCAAACGGTTTGCCGCCGCTGAGCCGCAACTGGTCAATTACGAAAAATACGGCGGGGTCAAGCTGGCCCCGGCCGGTGAAAAACTGGCGCTTGAAGTGATCCGGCATCACCGCCTGGTGGAGTGCTATCTGCATGAAATGCTGGGGTACACCTGGGATGAAGTCCACGATGAAGCGGAACGCCTGGAGCATGTGATTTCCGAGGAAATGGAAGAACGTCTGGCGCAGGCGCTCGGCAACCCGCTCACCGACCCGCATGGCGACCCCATCCCCGACCGGAACGGCCTGCTGCTCCAGATGGATTATCAACCGTTGACCGGTGCCGCGGTGGGGCAGGTGGTTCAGATCCGGCGGGTGACCGCACAGCAGCCTGATTTGCTGCGTTATCTGACCGATTTAGGTCTGGTGCTTATGGCCAGAATGGAAGTGCTATCCATCGCCCCGTTCAACGGCCCGGTTTCGGTGCGCCTGCTGGATGGAAATCAAACGACGCAGACAGTAGGGCGTGAGGTAGCTGAAAGATTGCTGGTGATGCCCGCCCTGCTGGAGCATGACGATGAAAGAAAAGAATATGAAAAAGAACAATGAATTAAGCCGCCGGGATGTGCTCAAACTGGGACTGGCTGCCGGCGCGGTAGGTGTTCTGGCGGCAGGGCAAAAAATGACCCACGCGGCTGCCTCATCCGGCAGCCTGATTCCGGAACCCGCCCCTTCCGGCCACAACGGAATGGTGCATGGGGATAACAGTGGTACCATGGGCGATGTGGATCTCAGCCAGTTTGACCCGACTGATTTCACCACCTTCTTTGATACCGGGCGCACCTCAGTCGCACCGGACGGCGGCACCCTGCGTGAGTGGGATGTGTCTGTCATCGAAAAAGAAATCGAGATTGCCCCGGGTGTTTACTTCCCGGCCTGGTCGTACAACGGGCAGGTGCCCGGTCCCACCTTCCGCTGCAGTGAAGGCGATCTGCTGCGGTTCAATTTCCATAACACCAGTTCGCACCCGCACACCATTCACTTCCACGGGTTTCACCCTCCCAGCATGGACGGCATCGAGCCGATCATTCAGCCGGATGAATCATTTGTTTATGAATTCAAAGCCCGTCCATTTGGGGTCCATCCCTATCATTGCCATGTCATGTCGCTGAAGAAACACATTCACAAGGGTCTGTACGGCACTCTTATCATCGATCCGCCACAGGGTCGCGAACCGGCTCATGAACTGGTGATGGTGATGAACGCCTTCGACACCAATTTTGACAATGCCAATGAGGTGTACGCGGTGAACACGGTAGCTTTTCACTTTATGCGCCATCCGCTGCACGTGCCGGTGGGTGAGCTGATTCGCATTTATCTTTCCAATATGACCGAGTTCGATCTGATCAATTCTTTCCACCTGCATGCCAGCATGTTCAGGCTGTACCGCACCGGCACCAACCTGGATCAGTATGAGCTGACCGATACGGTGCTGATGGGTCAGGGCGAGCGGGCAGTGCTGGAATTTACGCTGGATGAACCCGGCAAATATATGTTTCACGCTCATCAGGGCGAGTTCAGCGAGTTAGGCTGGACCGGCGTTTTTGAAGCGGTTTAGGGGGTTGTATGCACGCAGAAAAAGAAACTAGATCTGCATCCATCCGGATGCCCGGCTGGCTGACCGGTGTGTTGCCATTTTTAATCATGCTGATCATGCTGTATCTGTTCACCGTGATCAACCCGCTGGCTCTGTTCACCGGCAATCTGCCGCCCATTGAAAATATCTCCATCGAACGCATCAAGGTGCTGGAGAACGGGTTTGAGATGCAGGTGATGAACACCAGCCCGAAACCGCTCGCCATTGCCCAGGTGATGGTGGATGACGCCTACTGGCAGTTCACCCAGGATCCGCCCGGTGAGCTGCCCCGCCTGCGGCGCACTACCATTTTCATCCCGTACAAGTGGATCCAAAATGAGACCCACCGGATTGTGTTGATGACCAACACGGGTCTGACCTTTGAGGGCGAGGTAGCCGTTGCCACACTCACCCCGCGGCCTGGGGCGCGTGAATTCGCCGGTTATGGGCTGCTGGGGATCTACGTGGGTGTGATACCGGTTACGCTGGGATTGCTGTGGTACCCGGCCATGAAGCGCATGGGGCGTAAGTGGATGGGATTTTTACTGGCGCTCACGGTGGGGCTGCTGGTATTCCTGTTGATCGATACCTTTTTGGAGATTCTGGATCTGAGCGCTGAGCTGGCGGGGGTTTTTCAGGGGGTGCCGTTGGCGCTGTTTGCGGCGCTGCTCACCTGGCTGGCCATAATGGCGGTCAGTGCTATGAAGACGCGCAGCAAAGCCGGTGCCGAGCCGGTGCGCGCCAAAGGCATCTTTTTAGCCGGTCTGATTGCCTTATCGATCGGCCTGCATAACTTTGGCGAGGGCTTATCGGTCGGGGCGGCGTTTGCCCTGGGAAATGCAGCTTTGGGCTCCTTCCTGGTGATCGGGTTTATCCTGCACAATATCACCGAGGGGATCGGCATTGCGGCCCCCATGGTGCCCTCCAAACGAAGCGGTGAGGAACCGCAGCCGGCTCCCACGCTGCTCACCTTTGCCGGGCTGGCGCTGCTGGCGGGTTCGCCGGCGGTATTGGGAGCCTGGATCGGCGGATTTGCCTTCTCACCGCTGCTGGGCACCATCTTTCTGGGAATCGGATTGGGCGCCATCTGGCAGGTGGTGGTCGAAGTGACCGGTCTGCTCAAGCGTAGCGCCGAGCGCGAGAATACCCAGATGGTGTCGTGGCTCAACCTGGCCGGCTTTGTGGCCGGCCTGGCGATCATGTATTTCACTGCCTTTTTGGTTAAATTCTAGCCAAAACACCGGTGGTTATTTCATCCAAAAACGGTTATTGGAAGAATTTATTGGGGTGAATATTTCTGGTAAAACTCTTCCATCACCCGTAAAAGGTCCGGTGAAAGACGCTGCTTCACCCCGGAAAGCATCTCCGGGGTGAGCGGTCCGTAATACGCCTCGGCCAGCCCGCCGGTGATGCACGCCAGCGTATCGGCATCTCCGCCCAGCGAAATCGCCTTGCGGATGGCGTCTTCCAGGCTGTTGGATTCAAAGAAAGCTGTCAACGCCTCGGGCACACTGCCCTGGCAGGTTTCATCAAAGCGGTATCCCGGCCGTATTTCTGCCAGTGTGCGGCTCAGATTGTATCCAAACCGTTCCGTCATCTCTTTGCGGATATCCTCTTTGCCAACCCCCTGCCTGGCGCGGAGAATCGCCAGCGCGACCGATTGCGCGCCTTTGATTCCCTCCGGGTGATTGTGCGTCACCGCGGCGCTGCGTTCAGCCTCGAGCAGCACATCCACCTCGGTATCAAACGCCCACCCCACTGGGCTTACACGCATGGCTGATCCGTTACCAAAACTGTTGTACGGCCCCATCTCATCGGAATGTATCCACCGCTTGAAAAACCCGCCGTACCCCGCGTGCGGGTAACGCAGTGCAAACTGGCGGATGGCACAGGCATAATCGCCATCCGTCATGATCGCGCACGCCACCGCCGCCGTGAGCACGGTATCATCGGTAAAAAAGCAGCGAGTGTTCCACAAGGGAAAATTTTCATCCTTGATCGGGTGGAATTCATAAATCGATCCTATCATGTCACCTGCGATGGCCCCGTACATTATTTTTCCTTTCTGAACACAAAATTATGAGGTTTACTCCCCAACCGTTCCGGTGATGATTTCACCGGCCGGGCGATACACGCTGATCACCACGCCGGAAGGGGTGGTGCTGGATTTGACCAGTTTCAACGCCGCCGGCACCGTTCCGGATCCGAACAGCCGCTTTCCGGCCCCAACCACCACCGGAAAAACCAGCAGGCGGTACTCATCGATGAATCCATGCTCGATGAGCGTTTGAAGCAGGTCGCTGCTTCCGTGAACCTGGATTTCACCATTGTAACGCTGCTTGAGCAGCGGAACCTCCCTGACCACATCCCCAACATGTTGCGAGTTATTCCAGTCAAATTGCGTTCGTGTACGTGAGGCAACATGCTTTGGCAGCGAATTCAATTTGACGGCAATCGGATCATTTGGATCGGTGACTTTAGGCCAGTAACCGGCAAAAATATCATAGGTCTTGCGGCCCAACAGAAAGGCGTCCACTTTTGAAAAGGTCTCCACCATGATCTGACCAGCATGGTCATCGAAAAAGGAAGCTGTCCAACCACCATACCGGAAACCGCCGCTGGTATCTTCGCCCGGTCCCCCAGGCGCCTGCATCACCCCATCCAGTGTCAAGAATGCACTGAGCGTTAGTTCACCCATAATATCCCCTGTCCTTTCGTCTGCCCGCCGTTGACCGGCAGGTGCACTAAATTTGTTTGAATATCGAGAGGAGATTCGGCTGCACAGGTGCGCTTCCACACGGATCGCACATTGCGCCAGCCCGTTCCCCCAATGTAAAGATGATATCCAAACAAACCGGTAATTGGACAGGGTGAGGAACTACAAACCAGGGTTCCATTTTCCTGTTCAGGGTTCTCGACGCCTAACCCTCTTCATCCTCGGCATCCCCGTATTCGGGGGCATACCAGAATTCATCTTCGGGTAAAGAGTATCTCACCTGGTCATCCGGGGTGACCGGATCATCCATGCGCACAAACAGCAGGATGCCAGCGGTACGCACGCCATTGGGGGTCATGATGCGGCGGGTGCGGTAGCGCAGAAAATACTTGCGCACCAGCTCATCGTTGAGCACGCTTTTCACCGTGCGCACGCTCACCGCGGCTTTTTCCGCCAATTGGCTCATCTCGGTTTCGATTTCGTTGCGCAGTTCACCGTTGATGGGGTTCCAGTAGCACATCGAACGGGCTGCCAGAATCACCGCCATGGCCGAATGACCGATCAGCGGCAGCCAGTTGGAGAAAAAGTACTGGGTGATCATCAGAGAGCGTTCGGGTTGGATGACAGCCGCACGTTTACTGCCGTAGGCGCGCTGCAGGGCCATCTTGCGGGCGCTGATTTTTCCTTTTCCCTCCGGCGGTATTGATTCAGTGCCGCCTGGCTCGGCGACGCTGGTCTCGGCGGGATCCTGCGGGGCAATAAACGGCAGACTCTGCGTACCCGACGCTCCGGCAGAGGAATCAGAAGCCAGTTCCAGGTTAAGGGTCACACGCCGGTTGAGCAATCCCTCCAACTGCCGGGTGATGGGTATCTTCAGCCGGCTTTCCACCCAATCGCGCATGAAAGCATTATTGGCAGTCAGGGTAAAGACTTCATTTTGGTAACCACGCGCCTTCAGTGGTTGTATGTAGGCCTCAAACAGGGGTTTTGACATCTCAAGACGCAACTGGGTTGAGACAACCTCCCAGACCTGTTGGAAGTCATTTTTATCGATCGATGTCAACTGCGCTTGAACCATTTCATCCATGGCGGTCTCGTACCTGACTGACAGGTTTGCCTTACGGTTCGTTTACCGGTGCACGGTAGAGCTCACGTTTGGCTGGCTGCTCCGGTTACCGGTTTCTTCTGCCCGGCTCTTCCATACTTGAGATATTCATCATCTTTTGCAGCATCGTTAAAGAAATTCCTGCGCATTACTCTTATTTTTTGAGAGATTCAGCCAACCATCCAATGACTCTTAAGTAATTATTTCTACCTAATATTAGACCGATAAATGGAAGAAATAATTCAAAAATCATGCTTATGTGTGCTGGTTTTGAACACTTGTTCCCCTGTAAATACCTGAATCCATAGGCAAATCTCTCTTTTTCGGCTGTTAACCAATTTTTAAGACAGCGAATTGTTAAAGGTAGTTGAGGGAAAACCACCGAAAACGTTAAAGAGGGCAGCCGGGAAACAGACACTGTCTAGGACCCGATCATGGCCTCGACCAGATCCTCAAGCGAAACCGCCTGTGAACTGGCTGAAATATTGTTAAGGCGGGCAGTGCACAGGCGCGTCAGGATCCCGATTGTTTCCCCCAGGGATACCTTACGGCCAAGTAAATTTGAAAAACGGTCCTGCCACACTTCCAGTTCGCTGGTTTCACCCTGTGAAAGGGTGATGCCCACTTTATGACGCGGAACCGAAGAAGGCGGACGGCCCGGTGAACGGGTGGTGATGGTGCTTACAGCACGCCTGGCTTCATATAACTGGACCCAGGCGGATTTGTTGGTAGGGGTATCGGTCATTCTCTCATTACCTCGCGAACAATATTGATGTTAATAGTGCTTTGATCGCTTTGCAGGAGAAAATCAGTTGCCAGAGCGCACAGGCGAATGATTTCCCGCGGAATGCCCTGGGAATGTTCATACAGCATCTCGAAGGCATCATCGTCAATCAACGGTTCGGTGCGGCCGGCCACGTGCAACCGGAACAGAACCATTTGCAGTGAGCTGGCAAGTGTGAGGGGTGGGAGGGTGAGACGGACAAACACACGCGCGTTCACGGCTTTGTTGGATTCAAACAGCGGCCGCATCTCGCTCTGCCCAAAGGCCAGTACCTGTACCACCTTGGCATCGTAATCGAAGTTATACATGCGCTGGATCACTTCCAGGGCTTCCTGATACATCAACTGGGCGTCATCCAGCAGGACCACCACGTTTTGACCGGCAGTATACGAATCGGCCATCACCTGTTCCAGCCCATCCATCTGGCGTTGAAAACTACGCTGGGGAGGGACATCCAATGCTTTGGAGATCTGCCGGGCTGCATCCATGGCCGATTTGAACGCCGCGGTATGGATATAGCAGACGCGCACTGATTTATCGTCGGCATACACGTCATACAGGCGCCGTGCCAATGAGCTCTTTCCCATGCCCATCCCGCCGGTAATCATCGCCAGACCGCGCCGGCGTGTGATAACCCCCTGCGCCTGGCGGTATACAGCCAGATGCTCAGGCCCAAGGTATAAATACCGCGGGTCAGCGGAAAGTTTGAAAGGATCTTCTGTTAACCCCAACCGTTCAAGCCGAACGAGACGCCAATCCTTCTCGGATAAGGTATCCAGCATGGTTTTTCCTCCTGATCAAGTTAAATTATCGCAGGAAAAAGGGAAAAAATCAACCGAATTACGCTAATTATAGTGTGAAGTATGAAAAGTTATCGTAATTAATTTGCAGGGTTTTTCGGTTTATGCTAATATATCACTGGAAAGCCGTGATCGCGGCTGTTTCGGATCCCAAAGTCTTCGTTGAAAGAGGTGCCACATGGCTGTTGTCATCACCATCGCAAATGAAAAGGGCGGCGTAGGAAAGACAACTACAGGGGTGAATCTGGCTGCCGGGCTTACCCTTCGGCTGGCCGCTGAGAGCGGGGCTAATGGGCGTGTGCTCCTGATTGACCTGGATCCGCAGGGACATGCCCTGATGTCGGCCGGGTACGGATCTCACGAAGCGCCGTTTTCACAGTCACTAGCAGCCCTGCTGGTTGAATCACCGCCTCCGTCCGTTCAACCCATCCTGCGCCGGGCCGTTCACCATCCCGGTCTCTATTATATCCCCGGAAATCGCGCCGCCATGGTGGAAGCAGCCCGTGTTTTGCCCACATTGATGGCCAACGAGAGCCGTCTGCGTGGGGCGCTGGCCCCCATCATGGAGTACTTCTCTTACATTATTATCGACACACCGCCCGCCACCGGCGATCTGCTGATCAACGGTCTGGCAGCCGCCACACACATCATCATCCCGGTCGAAGCCAGCTATCTGGGGGTTTCCGGCTTACGCGAACTGCAGCGCACCATTGAGGAAGTGAAACGGCATTTCAGCCCCGACCTATCAGTGCTGGGATACCTGCCCACCCTGTGCGATGAACAGCGCAGTGAAACACAGGAAATCCTGACTGAGATGCAGCGCCGCTATCCTGGCAAGGTATTTGCTCCTATTCATAAATCGGCCGATCTGGCATACGCTCATTCGGCTCATATGGACGTATTTACCTACCGCCCGCCCCGCCAGCGAGTGACCGGACAGCTTTCGTCCAGCTCGCGGCCCACCCAGGAATACGGGCAGTTAGTTGAAGATGTGCTTAAGCTTACTCACTTTCAGTTTTCTGAGGATTCGCAATCCGATTGAGGTACCTGATGGCCAACCCGCCCAAACGAACCCGTCACAGTGCTTTTGATGATTTTCCCGTCGAAGACGCCACCACGGATATTTTGCAGAAACCCGCCCCAGAGGCATCCCCTTCCAAGATCAGAGCTCCCCAAACCGAAACGGTTCTACCCCAGGTGGAACGCATTGAGCGGCTGAAACCCAGCCAGATGATGCCCGATCGCTTTCAACCCCGGCGTTTGCTGCCGTTTGCTCTGCGAGAATCCTTCTTTAACGGCGAGTTGGACTGCTATCAAACCGCCGAGCGCTGGCTGGCCCTGGCCAAACAGGATAACGCCTACCGGCTGGAGGTCGATCGCCTCCTCAACATGGGTGAATCGTTCGACGAGCACGGTCAAATTAAACCGATCACCGGTTCATGGGTGACCACACGCGACGGGCGTTACATTTTTCAAATTGAAACCGGTGAGCGGCGATTTTGGGCCACCTGTCTCACCCGCATCTCCCGCCAGTCCAAAGACGAACCGTTGGTGCGCGTGGAAGTGGTTGCGCATCCCACCCGCCAGCGCCAGGTGCTGGAAAACCGCCATTCCGAACCACCCTCCGCGGTGGGGCAGGCCTGCGAGATTGCCTCGCTGATCCTGTCGGAGATGAATGTGGTTCCGCCCATCTCATTGCGCGACGAATTTGATTACTTCCGCGGCGCCCGCTCGCAGCGCATGCCATCCGGGCTGTGGGAAAAGATCATGCCGGTCATGCAGCTCACCCGCCCGCGCATGGTACAGCTTCTCAATATATTGCAGATGCCCACCTATCTGCTGGAACTGGCAGACCGCTACCGCCTGCCGGAGCGCGTGCTTCGTGAGGTGCTTTCACTCCCGCCGGATCAGTGGGAACGCGTGATTTACCTGAGCATTCAGAACAAACTGACCTCCGACGAGGTGTATGACGCCTCCAGCCAGATGGATACTGCCTCCAGCACCGGCTCCACTTCGACCTCGACGCCTGTCAAGTCCAAAAAAGCCTCCTACGTTGTGGCGGTAGGCGGGCTGCGCCGCTTCGCCAACATCATGCGCCGGCTGGAAGGCATCAACCAGACCCAGGCGTTTGACGAGGTAGCCGATGACCTGGTGTCTGCCGGTGATGCCGAAAGCCTGCTGACCCTGATCGACGAACTGTCGGCCGTCATCAAATCGCGTCTGACCCGACGATAAATTCCGAATACCTTTTTTCACCCAACCCGAAGAGTGTAACCGCGGTTACGCTCTTTTTTTGTCCAAAACGGCCCTGTTTTCCATACCCATACAGATACCCCTGATCTGCTGAAAGACGCGATTTTCCTTTGATCTGCGATGATAAACGGCGACCCTGTAATTTTTCCAGAGGCGACCCTGAATGGTGACCTTGAATGTTCTCAGGGTCGTCCCTGTTTTTCAATAAGGGGCGACCCAATTAATCATTGCATGATAAAATGAGTGAAACCACACAAACCTGCAGTAAAACCGGCGCGTTTTTGAGCGCCGGGTTCGTTGAAGCGGCGGAAAAGCATGAAAGTATTCTCGTTTGCCAATCAAAAAGGTGGTGTTGGAAAAACCACCACAGCGGTCACCCTGGCAGCCGGCCTGGCCATGCAGGAGTACCGCACCCTGCTGGTCGATCTGGATCCGCAAGGTCATGTGGCCTTTTCCTTTGGCAAAGAAAAATCACCCGGGTTGTACCGCTGTGTGGTAGGCGGCGAACCGCTTGAAAAGCAGGTGATCAACGTGCGCCCCAACCTGGATATCCTCACCAGCGATAAACGCACCGAGCAGGTCAAGCGCCACATCACCATGTCTGATTTTCGCGAAAATGTGATGGTGGATCTGCTGAAGAATAATTCTTATGACGTGGTGATGATGGATATGGCGCCTTCGCTGGATGTGCTGCACATCAACGGACTGGTGGCCAGTGATTGGGTCATCATTCCAACCCGGCTGGACGCCATGGCGGTGGATGGCGTGAAAGAAATTTTACTCACCATGGCCGAGGTGTCACGTCGCGGCTATCCCTTTGGGGGATACAGTATCCTGCCGACCTTTTTCGACCGGACCACCCGTGAAACCCTGGTTCAGTTCCAGGAGATCGTCACAGCCTTTGGAAATCGTGTCTGGCCACCCATCCCCCAGGACACCCGCACCCGCGAGGCGCCCGCATATGGTAAAACCTTATGGGAATATACCCCCAACTCAACCGTCATCACCGGGTATTCAAACGGGCGT
Source organism: uncultured Anaerolineaceae bacterium (assembly GCA_964532655.1). Taxonomy (GTDB): domain Bacteria; phylum Chloroflexota; class Anaerolineae; order Anaerolineales; family Anaerolineaceae; genus JAJFTV01. The sequence continues at coordinate 27,064 of CAZHMZ010000007.1, read as the reverse complement.
GCCCGGCTGGGAGGTTATCAGCAGATTTTGAAACGAACCATGGAGGTAATCAATGAGCGATGACAAGCTGATCCGCAAACAGGTGCTGGATCCCTCGGTGGCGGACCTGCTATCCAACATGGAGCAGAAACATGCCGATACTTTGCTGTCGCGCAGTGAACGCAAGAAACGCAACCGCGAACGGGCTAAAATCGCGGCCCGCCGCGAATCCCGTGTGACCTATGATCTGCCGCCGGCTTTACGGCAGCACATCATGAGCCTGGCAGAAAAGGAACGTCTGCCAGCCAGCCAGTTGGTCACCCTGGCGTTGATCCGCTTTCTGGAAGATATGAAAAAAGGACAGGTGGATCTGGGCATCTATAAGGAACCCTCCCAAAGTCCGCGCTATGACTGGAACCTGGTCTTTCCCGACGGTATGATCGACTCCGCGCTGAAAGCCAAAAAATAAAAACATCCAATCCAAACAAAAAGTGTAACCGCGGTTACACTTTTTCAAATCAGGTGAAAAATGAAACTGACTCCCGCCACCTTAATGAATGAAGCCGAACAAATGTCAGAGCAGATCACTGCCTGGCGCCGCGATATCCATCAGCACCCCGAGCTGCGTTTTACCGAGGTCCGCACCGCCGGGATCGTGGCTAAACACCTGCAAGTCCTGGGGTTGGAGGTGAAGACAGGCGTGGGGAAAACCGGCGTCACCGGTTTGCTGCGCGGTACCTCGGATACACCGGTTGTGCTGCTGCGCTTTGATATGGATGCTTTGCCGATCCAGGAAGAAACACCGGTTGAGTACGCTTCCAAAACACCCGGGGTGATGCATGCCTGCGGACACGATACGCATGTGGCGATGGGTCTGGCGGCCGCATCCCTGTTGAGCCGGTACCGCGAAGAACTGTACGGCAGCGTTAAGTTTGTTTTCCAGCCGGCTGAAGAAGGCGCCGGCGGCGCGTTGGCCATGATCGCGGATGGAGTCCTGGAAGACCCCAAACCCGATTATGCCTTCGGTATGCACATCGATGCCACACGCCCCAAAGGAACGGTTGCCATTGGCGAGGGGTACGTCCTGGCTGCCGCGGACGAATTTCACATCCATATTCAGGGCAAGGGCGGGCACGGCGCCCTGCCCGAGCTGACCGCTGACCCACTCATAGCAGGCGTTCAGATCGTCAATGCCCTGCAGACCATTATCAGCCGGAACACCGGTTTACTGGATCTGGCGCTGATCAGCGTTTGCAGTTTTGAGGCCGGGCATGCCTTTAATATCATCCCGGAAACCGCCGAGCTGTCGGGGACCATCCGCACCTATGAGCCGGCGATTCAAAAGATGGTCTACCAGCGTATGAGAGAGATCGTTCATCACACTGCTCTGGCATCCGGCGTTAAAGCGGAGGTGGAGATCCGCCAGATTGTGTCTGCGGCCTGGAATGATCCCAAAATGGCTGCGCTTTCCCGGCGCATCGCCGGCAAGATATCCGCGATTCGGCATATTGAAACGGATTACCGTGTATCGCCGTCAGACGATCTGGCGGAATTTTTGGCCGCTGCTCCGGGCTGCGACCTGATCATCGGGGCATCGTTGGGATCCGGCTATTTCCATCACCATCCCCGCTTTGATATCGACGAGACTGCCATGCCGGTCGGCGCCGCGTTGATCGCTTCCATCACGGCAGAACTTCTTTCCAACCCAAAGAAAGAAGAATAATCTTTTCCTTTCAGTAATCAGAGTCGTTAATTAAGTAGTTAATATGAATCACGTGCAAATTTTGCACTCACATGACGTGCAAGTTTTGCATCCATTTGAAGTGCATCGTTTGCACTCCGGGTGCCCTGTATGCAAAATTTTCAATCAGGCCAGAATGCAGAATTTTCCTTCTGCCCGGGAGGAAATATTTGCATCCAGCCCTTTATGCAAAATTTGCATCCTGGCTGAACCATTTATATAAGCCAATCAAGCCTTAAGGCAAAAATTACATGCAGGTGAACAAAAAAACAACTCTTTTCTATGAAAAACACAAAATCAAATATTATCATAATGCGTATAGATTAATTACACAATTATTCTGCTCTGATATAAAAAACGGGCGGGAGATTGCTCCCGCCCGTAAAAAAAAGACTTTTACAGTTTGTTGAAACTAATCCGAGCAGTGACCCGGGCCAATGGCGCCGGAATTGTATTGATCGATCAGATCTGCGTAGTAAATGGCATCCGCGCGGATGGGTTTTTCATTTCCGGTGGTGGGGTTATAGGCAATAAAGTAATCCCTTGCCCAAACCAGCGCCGCGGTGACCTCAGGGGTAATGGAAACACCCACGAACTCGTTGAATTTGCCGGCGATGTACTGACGGGCCAGAATATAATACGCGTTTCCTTTTGGAGCATTATTCAAAACCTGAATATAGGTTAATCCGCTGGAGAAGAACATCAGGTCTTCGCGTCCACCCCACACATCGTCATACGGAGCCGGTCCGTAGCTGGAATGTGTTTTCCAGTAGCCCAACGTCAGGGTGCAGTTGTCATTGCATCCGCAGTCGAGACAGGAGGTGGGTGTTTCCTGTGCGCTGACCGGGATAACCATCACTGCCAGAAGCAGCAGGGTGGTGACCGGCATGATGAAGCGAAATAATTTTTTCCGTTGTACTGTCATTTTTTACCCCTCTGAATTATGTATGTAGACGAATCGACAATAGAAAACTCTGAAGAATGATTGGTTCTTTGAATATGCTGTACCCCCTTATAAAACTGAACATGTCAGCGGATTTGGAGAAGTTCACCGGGTGAAAAAGAGAAAGAATTTGATCAATAATGTCCGGATATGTTCTCTTAGGAATGAGTATACGGACAGGGATTAAGGGAATATGAAAAAATCTCTCAAAAAAGATGAGAGAAGGGTGAAGCCCAGGCACAAAAGATGAGAAATGAATGAGAAAAATTCAGATTACCGGATATCGACCAACCCGTATTTCAGGGCGGCCACAACAGCCTGGGTACGGTCGGAGACGCCCAGCTTGCTGAAAATGGCACTGGTGTAATTGCGCACGGTACCCTCTGAAAGATAGATTTGCCGGGCAATATCGGCATTGGTCAGGCCGCGCACCAGCAATTGCAGGATCTCTTTTTCACGATCATTCAACAGGATGCTGGTGGGCTGCTGTTCGATCGGCTTTTTTTGTTCAATATTGGTCAGTATCTTGCCGGCCACCGAGGGATCGATATACGATTTTCCTTTGACGGTGCCCTTAATGGCGGCGATCAGGTCATCGCGGGGGGTGTCTTTCAGCAAATATCCGGCCGCGCCGCTGCGGATGGCATCAAACAGCCATTCATCATCGTCATAAGTGGTCAGCACCAGGATAAAAATGGACGGATACTTTTGTTTGATGGCGCGCGTGGTCTGGATGCCGTTCATCACCGGCATTTTCAGATCCATCAGCACCAGGTCGGGCGGATTCTGCTCAATTTTCTCCAGACCCTCTTTTCCATCCAGGGCGGTCCCGATTACTTGAATCTCAGGATCGGAGGACAGGATCATCTTAAGTCCTTCGCACACAAATTCCTGGTCGTCACAAATTAACACGCGTATCATGTCACAGATCCATGGTCATTTTAAGCGAGGTTCCCGCCGAAGAACTGTCGATGGTCAATTTCCCGCCGATCAATGCGGCGCGCTCCTGCATACCGGTAATGCCAAACTGCTCGCCGCTGCCGGATAGATCTTCCGGCTCAAATCCTGCGCCGTCATCCTCAATCAGCAGGGTAAGCTGGTGATCCGACTGCGTCAACTTCACATTCACCTCTTTCGCCCCGGCATGCAGCGCCACGTTTTCCAGCGCTTCCTGGGCGATGCGGTAGAGGTTCATCTCGGTTTCATGCGGAAGCTGCAATACGTTATCCAATTGTGTATGAACGGTGAAATTGGCGCGCTCTGCGGCTGAGATGGACATATTTTGAATGGCTGCCGCCAGACCCAGATCCTCCAAAACACGGGGACGCAGGTCTTTCAATACCCGACGGGTCTCCTTGAGCCCATCCCGCACCACCGTGAGCGATCTTTCCAGCTCCCCCTGAATCTGTGTCTGTTCCGGGTCGATGGTGGTCTTCAGCGCCTCCAGCCTGACGGCCAGACCGCTCAGTGTATGCGCCAGTGTGTCGTGCAGCTCGCGCGCAATCCGGTTGCGTTCGCGGCTTACGGCCAACTGTTCCAGCGTCTGGCTGTATTTGCTGATTTCCACATTGGCTTGCAGCAGAGCGCGCTGTTGGGATCGTTGAATCTCCAACAGGTGCGTGAGGATATGCCCGATGATGCCGAAGGCAAACGCGCGGATGAGCGGCTGTCCCAGGATCATCAGCGAATCCAGATCCAGTGACGAAACCGCCGGGATCAGCATGCTCTCATCCAGAATGGTGGATAGCACGATCAGCAGCAGTACATATTTAAACTCGTACTGCCAGGCGATCAAAACCAGCGGAACGGTCAAGATGGGAAACAGCATCCAACTGCGGGTAATCAGGATCTCGGCTGTTCTCTGGGAGGGCAGAAAATAATCAAACAGGTTGCTTAACAGCGGGACGGCGACGGAGAGGGTGATGGCAACCGGCAGATACCAGGCTTTCATCTTGCGTTGCAGCCACGGCCACGAGAGATAAGCGAATAAAAAGGCGAACAACAGTACATTCAGCCAGGACCAGTGCTGCAACGGCACAGAAAGCGATCCCTGCTGGCGCATGGCTGCCGTGATGATCAGCGTAAAGTAAGCTACCGCAACGGCTGAGTAATACCGAAAAATGACCAGCAAACCCGGTTCGATTCGCCTTTTCATGACCCAATCATAACATAACGGCCTTTCGAAAATCTTTTTGGCAGGGCGGTTGTGATACCAGTCACCTGAAAAATGACGCGTGTCATCAGGCTGGTTATGCCAGTTATCTTATTCCGGCGAGAGGAATAAGGTATCTTCACTAATAAATCGATTCTCATCGAACCGGGTTTCCACTGATTTTCAACAATATGGAAATACCCTTCACGGAGACCATGCTTTATGGAACAAGCCATCTTTGTTCAGGATCTGACCAAACGATATCCATCCCAGCGGGACAGGCAGGCATTATCCGGTCTGTCCGTTGAGGTATATCCCGGCCAACTTTATGGGCTGATCGGCCCGGACGGCGCCGGAAAAACCACCGCGCTGCGCATCCTCTCCACGGTCATGCGCGAAAGTTCCGGCACGGCTAAAATTGGCGGTTTTCGCGTGCATGACCAGGCCGAGAAGGTACGCGCCTGCATCGGATACATGCCGCAAAACTTCAGCCTGTATCCCGATCTGACCGTACAGGAGAACCTGGAATTTTTTGCCGATATCAACGGCGTTCACAAAGAGCACAAGCGTACCCGGATTGATGAGATGCTGGAGTTTATTCATCTGTCCGATTTCAGGGGCCGTAAGGCCGGGTATCTTTCCGGTGGGATGAAGAAAAAACTGGCCCTTGCGTGCGCGCTGGCGCATGATCCCAAGGTGTTGCTGCTGGATGAACCCTCCACCGGGGTGGATCCGGTTTCACGGCGCGAACTATGGCTGCTGCTTTCGAGCGTGGTCCAGAACGATGTTGCTGTGCTGGTGAGCACCCCTTATATGGATGAGGCAGAACGCTGTCATGAGGTGGGGATTCTGTATGACGGACATTTGCTTGCCTCCGGAAAACCGGAAACCCTCATTGGTCAACTGCCGTTCCGGGTAATAGAGGTGAAAGCCCGCCCGCGGAAAGCCATCCGTCAGATTGTGGGCAGCCTGGAAGGGGTGATGACCTGGAGACCGGTGGGCGATCGGCTGCGCCTGGCGGTGGCGAATACCACCGAAGCTGTGGAACGTGTGATCGCCAGCCTGGAAGCGCAGATCCGTGAACAATCACTGGAGGTGCGTTTGCTGCGCGAGGCCAAAGGCACCATGGAAGATGTGTTTGTTCACATGATCGAACAGCGGCAGGCCCTTCCATGATTGAATATACCAACGCGGTTGAAACCCATCAATTGGCCCGCACGTTTGGGCATTTCTCGGCGGTGCGGGGGGTTGACTTTTACATCCCCAAGGGCGAGATCTTCGGTCTGCTGGGACCAAATGGGGCCGGTAAGACCACCATCATCCGTATGCTGTGCGGCATTCTGAAACCCAGCGGCGGCACCGCAACCGTACTGGGATATGACGTAACCCGCGATCCTGAACAAATTAAAAAACGCATCGGTTATATGTCGCAAAAGTTTTCGCTGTATAACGATCTGACCCCGCGCGAAAATCTGATGTTTTATGCCTCCGTGTATTCGGTGCCGGCCGATAAACGCTCTCAAACCGTCGATCGGTTGATTGACATGGCCGGGCTGAAGGATTATCAGACCCAGCGCACCGGGCAAATTTCCGGCGCGTGGCGGCAGCGGCTGGCGTTGGCTTGTGCCATTGTGCATCACCCACCCATGCTGTTTCTGGATGAGCCGACCGCGGGCGTCGACCCGATCTCACGGCGCGAATTCTGGAACATGGTGTACGAGATGGCGGGTGAGGGGGTCAGCGTGCTGGCCACCACGCACTACATGGATGAAGCAGAGTACTGCAACACCATCGGCATGATGTACCAGGGTAAGTTGATTGCCCTGGCCAGCCCCGATACCCTGCGCGATCAGCTTCCGGGTGTGTTGTTCAACATTGAATGCGACCGGCCCCTGGATGCCGAGGTCGCTCTGGATGGGCAGCCGGGCGTGCTGGATGCCTCGGTGCATGGGGTGCAGTTGCATGTGCTGGTGAACTCACTCGAGGATCAGTCCCGTGTGATGGAGCTGCTGGTTGAGCAGAACATCCATGTCAACCGCATGGATGTGAGCCAGCCCTCGCTGGAAGATGTGTTTATTTACCTGATCGAGCAGCGCCGTCTCAAGGCGTCTGCCGGCGGAAACAAAGCGCTGGAGGAGTAGGCCTATGGAACGCTTATTGACCATCATGAAAAAGGAGATGTACCACATCTGGCGCGATCCGCGGACGCTGGGCTTGATTTTAGCCTTGCCGGCGCTGCTGCTGATTCTGCTGGGATACGGTATCTCGGCTGAACGGAACGAAATTCCCATCGCGGTGGCAGATTTCTCCAGAACGGATGACAGCCGCGCCTTCATCCAGAAATTCATCGCCAGTAATGACTTTGAACTGGTGTATGACGCCCTGGGCGAGGATGAACTGGTCAGCCTGATTGACCAGGACAAGGCGGATGTGGGGATTCTCATCCCCGAAGATTTTGGGCGCAACCTGAATACCGGTGAGACGGCCAGAGTGCAGTTCTATATCAACGGGTCCACCGATCCCACTGATGTGCAGACCATCCAGCTGAAGATCAACGCCATCGCATCCAATCTGTCGCAGCAGATTTTGATCGATCAGTTTACACGCAACCCAGTGGCATCCGGCATCACCTTCCCGATCGAATCGTTTTCCATCACCCTATACAACCCCAATGGCGATGCCAAAAAATTTATGATCCCCGGGTTGATCCCGGTCATTTTACAGGTGCAAACCCTTCTGCTCACCGCCCTGGCCATCGTACGCGAGCGGGAACAGGGCACCATGGAGCAGTTGATTGTCACACCCATCCGTTCCTGGGAGCTGATGCTGGGAAAGATCATCCCGTATTTGCTGGTCAGCGTGTTCAACCTGTTTGTGCTGCTCTTTCTAGGTAAATTACTGTTTGGGGTGGAGGTGGCCGGCAATTACTGGGAGCTTGTTGGGCTCAGTATTGTGTTTATTCTGGGCTCGCTGGGGATGGGGGTGTTGGTGTCCAACCTGTCACAAACGCAGATGCAGGCCATTTACCTTTCGGTATTTATCATTCTGATCCCGGCCATCATCCTGTCCGGCATGATTTTCCCGCGCGACAATATGCCCCTGGTGACATTCTTATATAGCGAGTTGCTGCCGGTGACACATTATCTTGAAATTGTGCGCGCCATTATGGTGCGCGGGGTATCCGGCGCGATGCTGCTCAATACATCCATCATCCCGTTGATCGTTCTGAGCATTGTCTATTTCACCGCCAGCGTGCTGGCGTTTCGCAAGCGTCTGTAATTTTTATATCTTTGTTGGAGGCGGTCATGAAAAAATCGAGAATACTCATTTGCCTGGTGGTCATTGCCATGTTTCTGCTGTCAGCCTGTGAACCGGTGAAAGATACCGGCAACGGTTCCATTGAAGCATCGGGCACCATCTCGGCTGTGGAAGTCAATGTGGTGCCGGAACTGAGCGGCAAAGTGGTGGAAGTGCCGGTTCAGGAAGGCGATACGGTACAGGCCGGAGATGTGCTTTTCCGGCTGGATGACGAGTTGTTGCAGGCACAGTATCGCCAGGCTGAAACCGCCGTGCAGACTGCCCAGGCAGCGGTGAACAGCGCGCAGGTGCAGCAACGAACAGCCGAATTGCAGGCCGATAGTGCCCGCCAATCGGCACGCATGCAAGTGGCCCAGGCTCAGGCTGAAATAGCTGGTAAGCAAACGGCGTCGGTTCAGCAGCCTGAAGAATTCGAACAGCCGGACTGGTATTTCGACAAAAACGAGAAAATTGATTCCGCGCAGGCAGCGGTGGATTCAGCACAAAGCACCCTGGATGCCCGCCTGGCTGATCTGGATAAGGAATTGAGCAATGCCAGCAACCAGGATTTTATCGACACCGAAAAGCGCCTGGGATCGGCTCAAATGGTCTTTTTGGCCGCTCAGCAAACCCTCGACCAGGTGGAGCAGTTGACCACGGATGACAAGGAATATCTCACCGCCGAGGCCGAAAAGGGGCTGGATTCAGCCCGGGCCGAACTGGAAGCCCGTCAGTTGGAGTACGATCGCATGCTGACCACTACAGCCGCTGAAGATGTGCTGGAGGCACGCGCGCGGGTATCTACGGCTCGCATGATGCTGGATAACAGCCAGGCGACCTATGATTCTCTGCGGGTTGGCGAGGATTCCCCGATGATCGATGCCGCCGATCTGGCGGTCGAGCAGGCTGCCGCGGTGGTGGCGCAGGCCGAGGCCGGTCTGGCCCAGGCACAGGCAGCGCTGGATTTGCTGCAACTGCAGCTCGATAAAGCGGTGGTGACCGCGCCGATTTCCGGCACACTGGTTTCGGTGAACGTGGATCAGGGAGAAATGGTGGCGGCTGGCAGTCTGGTGATGGTGATGGCGCAGTTGGATCAGGTGACCCTGACCGTGTACATCCCCGAAGACCAGTACGGACGCATCAGCCTGGGGCAGTCTGCCAAAGTGACAGTGGATTCGTTCCCCAACCGCACGTTTGACGGTACGGTGCAGTATATCGCCGACCAGGCGGAATACACCCCCCGCAATGTGCAGACCAGCGAAGGCCGCAAGACTACTGTGTACGCGGTGAAGGTGGTGCTGGAGAACACCGACGGCAGCCTGAAGCCGGGTATGTCCGCGGATGTGACGCTGGATTAAGAGGGTAATCAGGTAAATTGAGAAAGGGCGGGCATTCCCCGCCCTTTTTTGTGTATTATGTGCGGGTAGAAATTGTGGCATTCTGCTGTTCATGCGCACCACTGCTCGTTCTGTCATCCCGAGCGGCGTCTTCGCCCGGCGAGGGATCGGCTATGAATTGGCTAACAGATTACTGGATATGGAGCAGCAATTCGTTTCTGTAATCCCATAATGATATTCTCAGGATCAGTGGATATTGATCTGCATTTTTGAATATCTGATCAGAAAGACAGATATATACTGTAATGGGGTATTGACTAAATCAAAAATTCTGTTCACAGGATGATTTGTTATGGAAGAAGTTCTTAAGGTGGACCAAAACGATAGTCCAAAAAAGCCATTCCTTAATGAAGCAATCTTATTAGCATTAATTCCATTTCTGGCAAACATGTTGGTATTTGTTTATTTTGTTGGATACTTTTCTTACTTTAACTTGCCTTATTCTTTGATTAGCATTGGAATCAACGATATATTCAACTATTCAGTACTGATTCTTATTTTTATTCCCATAATAATCTTGTTTTTCGATGGAATTCTCTATTTTCTTAATTCTATCCCAATCCCCCGACCCATAAAATCTCGAATAGCTAATACGATATTGGTATCGCTATTACCTTATTTACTTTATCGAACCAACTCAGTAAATAAAATTATGAATTTGATAGCAGTTTTATTATTAATATTTTGTGTGGGAAAAAGTTTTGTTTTTCCTCTTTTGAATAAAAAACTCAAGGGCAAGAAATATATACAGAAGCTGACTCTAGAAGATGAAGAAACCCAAAAAAGGTTGCTGACTGAAACTAGTGGTTACAAAAAGAAATTTCCTCTTATCTCCCTTGTAGAGAAATATTTTGGGAAATTATCCTTCGGAGTAATGCTTCTATTCTTTTTCGTAATAATTATATTGTTTGAGATTGGGTGGTCAAAGGCCGAAAATCAGGTTAAGTACCACGTTCTTAATACAAATCCTGAAACGGTAGTATTGTTTATGCGTTCTGACGATTTAATAATTACTCACTTTTCTCGTGAAACAAAATCCATAGAGAACAATTTTCGGATAATTAACTATGGAGAAGATTCGAATCTTGAATTTACTTTAGAAAATATTGGGCCTTTATCGGTTAAATAGTATGCCTGACAAATCGAAATACTTCTTTCTTAGAAAAATTACCTAAATCCTGTAGGAGCAATTCTGCGTATTCAATTTTACTAACAATATTCTTTAATGTAATCGTTTACATTCGCTTCTCAATCTACTATAATTTTGATTAAGCATTTTCAAATTCAACCACAACTTCCCTGGAGGAAAGATGAACCTTGAATTCAACGGATTGGGAATCAACCTGAGTAACCTGGCCCGCCTTTCCAATGCTGAATCACGCTCCATCAGCCCCGAGAACTTTACCGGCGAAAAAGGCAAAGGCGGCATGGCGGTGGAGGGCACCGGCGCAAATGTAGCCCGCGAGTTGGGGCAGGGCTGGAAGGTTTCGCCCAGTATTCATCTGCCGCCGCAGCAAACCGTCACCCTGGCCGATATACAGGGCCCCGGCGCCATCACGCACATCTGGCTGACCGTCTTCCCGGATTTCTGGCGTGGGTTGATCCTGCGCATGTACTGGGATGATGAGCAGGATCCCTCGGTGGAGGTGCCGCTGGGTGACTTTTTCTGCAACGGCTGGTGCGAGCGCTCCAACGTCAGTTCGCTGCCGGTGGCGGTCAACCCGGCTGGCGGCTTCAACAGCTACTGGCAGATGCCTTTCCGCAAGCACGCTCGCATCACCGTGGAGAACCTGCTCACCAAGGAAATCCCCGGTTTCTATTACAGTATCGATTACACCCTCACCGATGTACCCGAAGACATGGGTTATTTCCATGCCCAATGGCACCGGTCCAATCCGCTGCCCTACAAACAGGTACATACTTTGCTGGACGGGGTGCGCGGTCAGGGTCAATATGTGGGTACTTACATCGCCTGGGGTGTTCACAACCGCGGCTGGTGGGGTGAAGGTGAGATCATGTTTTATATCGACGGTGATCAGGATTGGCCCACCATCTGCGGTACCGGCACCGAGGATTACTTTGGCGGGGCGTGGAATTTTGAGCAGCCCAAAGGCCAGTACGGGCTGTATTCCACCCCGTTTTTAGGCCTGTCGCAGATCATCACACCGGATGGTCTGTACAAAAGTCAGCAGCGATTTGGCATGTACCGCTGGCATATCCCGGATCCCATCCGCTTCAAAAATGATTTGAAGGTCACCATTCAAGCGTTGGGATGGGCCAACCGCTCGTGGGATGAGCCGCGCTATCTGCCCCTGCAGGATGATATCGCTTCCACATCGTTCTGGTATCAGTCCGAACCGCATGCTCCCTTTGACCGCGCCATTGGGATCGCGGACGTGGAAGTAATCTGACGAAACATATATCTTCCCCTGTTTCCCCGCTTTGAAAAGGGCGGGGATTTTTTAACTCGGTATTCGGGTACCTGGTCGGTGGGTTGCGGGGCAGGAAAATATCCTGATTCACTCGCCGGTATGTGCCCCTCCACCCACCCTACGCCGGTTATCATCCCAAAATCACATAGGGTGGTTGGAGAGGCGGAAGGTCTGATCTTAAAAATCGAAGCCCGCCGCCTCGGAACCCACCGATGGCAACATCCATCGCATATTTCCATGGTTCTCATCCGCCATGTGGTGCGTTCAAAAACCGAACGCACCCTACGCCGGTTTCATGCCAAAATCCGCATAGGGTGGGTGGAGAGGCGGAAGGTCTGACCCTGAAAATCGAAGCCCACCGCCTCGGAACCCACCGACGGACCAATCTTACATTTTTCGGTGAGTTGCGTCCCAATGTAGTGCATTCAAAAACCGAACCCACCCTACGCCGGTTATCATCCCAAAAACATTTTGGTATCATTCGAGTACAATTAGCCATCCGACTGCCTGCATTCTGACACTGCCAAAATTTGACAGTTTATGTATAATTAGCCCATTATCTATTCATCGAATAATACCTGCAAATCAGTTTACAGTTTAAGGAGAGAAGCATGGAACCCATCTTAAAGGAAATCTATGACGGTATCATCGATGCAGACCAGGACCTGGTCAAAGCGAAAGTGGCGGATGCCCTTGCGCAGGGTCTGGATGCGGGCACCATTCTGAATGAAGGGATGGTACCGGCGATGACCGAGGTGGGTCGGCTCTTTGAAGAAGGCGAATATTTCGTCCCGGAAATGCTGATCTGCGCCCGCGCCATGCAGGCCGGTCTGGCAGTTCTCAAACCCGCCATGATTGCCGCCAAATTGAAGTCGGTCGGCAAGGTAGTGGCAGGCACCGTAAAGGGCGATATGCATGATATCGGCAAAAACCTGGTGTGCATGATGCTGGAAGGCGCTGCGTTCGAAATCTATGATCTGGGCTCGGATGTCTCTCCGCAGGCGTTTGTGGAGAAAGCCAGAGAGGTGGATGCCGATTTTATCGCCATGTCTGCCCTGCTGACCACCACCATGCCCAACATGAAAGCCACCATCGAGGCGCTGAAAGAAGCCGGTCTGCGCGACAAGGTGAAAGTACTGGTTGGCGGCGCTCCGCTGACCCAGAAATACTGTGACGATATCGGTGCGGATGGGTATGCCGCCGATGCCAGCCGCGCGGTAACGGTGGCAAAATCTCTGCTTGGGTAAATCGATCAGGCTGGCGGTGAGTCAATGAAGAAACAAAACTTTTTGGAACGCATTCAATCCGGACAGGTGCTGGTTTCCGACGGCGCCACCGGGACTAATTTGCAGCAACGCGGTCTGGCTGCCGGGAAATCCGGCGAGTACTGGGTGATTGAAAACCCGGATCAGATCGTGCGCCTGCATCGTGATTTCATTGCCGCCGGGTCCGATGTGATCCTGTCCTGTACCTTTGGCGCCAGCTCCATCATGCTTTCCAATGAGGGCTGGTCAGACCGGGCTGTTGAGGTAAACCGCAGGGCGGTGGAACTGGCCCGTAAAGCGGTGCAGGGTACCGATGTGCTGGTTGGCGGCTCGATCGGCCCCACCGGTCAGATGCTCAAACCGCTGGGCACACTGGAAGAGGAGGAATGCTACAACAGTTTCCTTCAACAGGCCAAAACGCTGGTGGAAACCGGTGTGGATCTGCTGGTGGTTGAAACCCAGTTCGATCTGGGTGAAGCGACTCTGGCTGTGAAGGCAGCCCGCGCTGCGGCGCCTGCCTTGCCATTGGTGTGCTCGTTCAGTTACGATCGCGGAAAGCGCACCATGATGGGCGTGAAACCCGCCCAGATGGCTCAGGCGTTCAATGATCAGGTGGATGTGCTTGGCATCAACTGTGGGCGCAGCCTGGAAGATAACATGCAGGCGCTGGCCGAACTGCGCAGCGCAACCACGCTGCCCATCTGGTTCAAACCCAACGCCGGCCTGCCGCAGGTGGATTCGGAGGGCTGCACCACCTTCAGCGTATCACCGGAAGAAATGGGTGCACAGGCGTCCGCCTGGGTGGCAGCCGGAGCCAGTATTGTGGGGGGCTGTTGTGGGAACAGCCCGGAACATATACATCAAATTGCCCTGACTGTGAAGTAAGTACTGTAGCGCCCGGTTTGGATCCGTCGCATCCCCGTCGATTACCCCGCAAAACCGCCGGATTGAACTGCCTAAACAGTTCATCTCCCATCCAAACCTTCCCGCGGGGATGAGCGAAGGACATGAGTTGGATTAATCGTCTGTTAGCAAAATTACATTTCAATACCATCCGCAAACAGCTTCTGCTCATTTTTGTGCTGATCACATTTTTGCCGATACTGTCAGCCAGTATTGGCAGTTTTATTGTTGGGTATTCCAACGGCAAACAAACCGTGGTGGATCAGCTTGAGTCGCTGCTGCTGCTCAAGGAGCAGAAAATTTCAGGCTGGTACGATAACATGGTGCGCGAACTTTCGGATGCGCTTGACCAGGAATACATCTATGACCGTATCGCTGTGGTTCTCGATCTGACGAATGAGAATTACTATCTAGAGTACTACTTCAAATCGGTCCGTTACCGAATGCAGCGGTTCCTGCTCAATGCGCAGTATTTTACCGAGATCTCCCTGCTGGATCTGGATGGTGATGTGGTGCTTTCCACCAATGTCGATCAGGAAGGAATGAACTATGCTGACACGACATTTTTCACCAGCGGCCTGAACGGAAGAACCATCCAGTTCACCACCCTACCGGATGATCCTTCCACCATGATTGTCATGACCGTATTGCCAGTTCAAAATGACCAGGGCCAGGTGATCGGGTTGTTTGCCGGCAAAGCCAATATGGACAAGCTGCACGAGATCGTGGTGAATTCGCTGGGATTGGGGCGCACCGGAAAAGCATTTTTGTCGAATCAACATGGTATTCTGGTTTCAACAACCGATCGCGCAGTTCAGCAGCCAGATCAATTATCTGTCAAGCAGTTTGAGATTATTCAGCAGCAGCGCAGCGGGATCAGCTACTACAACGATGAACGCGGTGTTCGGGTGGTAGGCGCTTATGTATGGCTGCCCCGGATTGCATCCACCCTGTTTATTGAAAAGGACCTGACAGAGGTTTTTGGGGTGATACTGGAGACCATGAAGGTGAACCTGGTGGTGATGATGATCGCCGTGGTCATCGCTGTCATCGCTTCCCTGCTGATCACCCGCCGTATCGCCGACCCCATCATGGAGCTGTCGGAACGCGCCGATGGGATTGCACGCGGCGACTGGAGTCCGATTTCACACACCGACCGGCGTGACGAGCTGGGGGTGCTTGCCCGTGCGCTCGACAGTATGATGCAGCAACTGCGCGAACTGATCACCAATCTGGAACTGCGCATCCAGAGGCGTACACAGCAGCTTCAGGATGCCAATCAGGCTCTGCTGGAGGCCAATCAGGCCATCCACCGCCGGGCTCTCCAGCTTGAAACCAGCGCCAGCATCAGCCGTGAAATCACCTCCATTCTGGAGCCGGATGAATTGTTCCAGCGCGTGACCCAGCAGATCCGTGTGACGTTTGGGTTCAATGCCGTCAACATCTTCCTGACCGATCCTCAGCGCTGCCGGTTGATCTTGATTGCCAACAGCTATGATGTCACCGATAAACAGCGCAGCCTTGAGATTCCGATTGACAGCACCAGCCTTAATGGTTGGGCCGCCATGCGCAACGAGCCGATTATGGCCAACGATGTGATCCAGGTATCCATGTTCCAGTTCGACGAGATGTTGCCGGATATACAAGCCGAGCTGGTGATCCCGCTGCGGATTGCCGGCCGACTGATCGGCACACTGGATATGGAAACTTTCAACCAGAATGCCTTCAGCCCGGAAGATTTGCCCGTTTTTCAGGCGCTGGGTGATCAAATCGCCATTGCCATTGAGAACTCCCGCCTGTATGAGAACAACAAACAACTGGCCGTTCTCGAGGAAAGAAACCGCCTGGCGCGCGAACTGCATGATTCTGTGATCCAGTCGCTTTACAGCCTGACGCTTCTGGAGGGCGGTTGGAAACGGTTTTCAGCCCAAGAAAAGGCCGCTTCATCCGATGAGTTTATGGATGAGTTCAGCGAGATCGCCCGCCGGGCACTTAAGGAGATGCGTCTACTGGTTTATAATTTACGTCCACCGGTACTGGAACAGGAGGGGCTGGTGGTGGCCCTGCATGCCCGCCTGGACGCTGTCGAAAAACGTGCCGGTATTGAAACCCGTTTGCTGGCGGATGATCTTTCCAACCTGGATATGGCTACGCAGGAAGGCATATACCGGATTGCACAGGAGGCCCTGAACAATACACTCAAACACGCCGATGCCAGCCATGTGATCCTTCAGTTGTCCATCCAGGAAAAAACTTTTTTGATGACGCTTCAGGATGACGGCAAGGGTATTCAGCCGGATTCACTGTTGTACCAACGAGGTATGGGGTTAACCAGCATGCGCGAGCGTGCTGAAAAAATGGGAGGGGTACTGGACATCCTCTCATCACCCGGAAAGGGCACCACCATTACCCTGCGCGTTCCTTTGGGTTGCGAAAACCCTTCTGTTTATCAAGTTGGAGAAAAGACATGACCAATCAGGAACAACCGACCATTCGAATTTTGATCGCTGACGACCACGCCATTGTGCGTAAAGGTCTGCGTACGCTGATCACCCATGAGCCCGGGTTGGAATTGGTGGCCGAAGCTGCGAATGGTCTGGAAGCGATTACGCTTGCCCGTCAGTTTTTGCCCGATGTGATCCTGATGGATCTTGTGATGGCAAAAATGGATGGAATTACCGCCATTAAAGTGATCAAAGGTGAATTTCCGGATGCGCATATTCTGGTATTGACCAGTTTTGCTGAAGATGACAAAGTGTTTCCGGCCATCAAATCTGGCGCGCTGGGGTACCTGTTGAAAGATTCCACACCGGAGCAGTTGATCGAGGCAATCCGTGATGTCTATCGCGGTGAACCTTCATTGCCGCCGCGCATCGCCATCAAAATGATGGAAGAGTTGAACCGCCCGCCGGATCTGCCGCCCACCGAATCTCCTCTCACCACCCGCGAGATGGAAGTGCTGCGCCTGGTGGCTCAGGGCTTGGATGATGAAGAAATTGCCGCCAAGCTGGTCATCAGCAAGTGGACAGTGCGCACGCACATCCGCAATATTTTGAACAAATTGCACCTGGCCAACCGTTTGCAGGCGGCCCTGTACGCTCTGCGCGAAAAACTGGCTGACTTGTAAAAAACAACAGAGGGTTATTCTGGTTCTTTCAAAATATACCTCATTTGAGGTATATTTTATATTTTGCATTTAAAATAACTGGACAAGACAAAATGGGAATTGTATTTCGACCTGGTCTGATGTTTAATGCAACAAACCAATTAATGTAGTTTATTGAAGAGAAAAGGTGGATCATGAGTAGAAAATGGATTTTCCTTGTGATGGGAATGGTATTATCTCTTTCCCTGCTGATGGCGGCTTGCCAGCCCGCCGCAACCCAGGCGCCCCAACCGGCCGCCGAGGCAACCGAAGCTGCTGAAGAAGCACCGGCAGAACAGGTGGTTACGGAAGCCCCCGCTGATAAAATTGGCGGAACGCTCCGTTTTGCCCAATATGGTGACCCCGACACTTTGGATGCCCATCTTACCAGTCTGCTGGTATCAACCAATGTTTTACAATTTGTGGGCGCTGCTTTGATCAGCCTGGACCCGGATGCCAATGTGGTACCCTGGCTGGCTAAATCGTGGGAAGTATCCGAAGATGGCCTGGTATGGACCTTCCATTTACGGGATGATGTCAAATTCTCCAACGGTTACCCGCTGACCGCCAAAGATTTTGAGTTCACTTACCGGCGTGCCATCAACCCCGATACCGCTTCCCCGGTTACATCGGGTAACCTGGGACCCACCACGATGGATTCATTTGTGGCAGTGGATGACTACACTTTCCAAATCACCCTGTCCGAACCGTATTATCCGCTCCTTATCCGTCTGGCCGATCCGGCTTTTATGATGGTCTATTCTGAAAAAGCCTTCAATGAGATGGGCGCGGATGCCTGGGCATTAAACCCCATTAGCTGTGGCCCGTACGTGGTCACTGACTGGCAGCGCGGCTCGAAGGTAGTGCTCACCCGCAATCCTGACTACAACTGGGGACCGCAGATTGAGGGAATGAATACCGGTGCATGGAATATCGAAACCATCGAAATACTGGTCATTCCCGAGTACTCCACAATTCTGGCCGGGCTTGAAGCAGGCGAGATTGATTATTCACAGATCGAAACGAAAGACGTGGAGCTTTTACAAAACACAGGCATTGTCAATCTGCTTGAGGCCATGCAGCAGGGTCCGCGCCCCTTCTTCCTCTTTAACGTTGCCAAACCTCCCTTTGACGACATCCGCGTTCGCAAGGCGTTTAACCTGGCGATCAACCGCGACGCATATATCCAGCTTTTAGCGCAGGGCAAAGGTTATATTGAGTACGGGCCCCTGACCCCCAGCCAGATCGGCTACTGGGATGGCGTTGAGCAGATTGGCTACGGGTATGATCTGGATCAGGCAAAGGCGTTGATGCAGGAAGCAGGCTATACCTATGGCGCTGACGGTATGTTGATCACCCCTGACGGACAGCCGTTTGCCTTAACCGTTTACACTCTCTCACCCGAGACCTGGGTGAAAACGACCGAGATCACGGTTGAACAACTTAAGGAACTGGGTGTGGCCTTGACGATCGAACAGGGCGACGCAGGTCTTTTGATCCAGCGCACCATTGCCGGTGACTATGAGTTCAGCGTAATGGGCAACACCGATCTGGAAGCCGATATGCTGTATATCTCATACCACTCTTCCATGGTGGGCGGCAATAACCTCTCACAGGTGTCTGATCCTGAACTGGATGAGATCCTGCAGCACACCCGCTCTGAAACAGACCCGGCTGCCCGCCAGGAGTGGGTAAACCAGGCTCAGAAGATGATCGTGGAGAAAGCCTATATCCTGCCTTTGTACATCCCGGTGAATTACTATGCTTTGAACTCTCGTGTGCAAGGTTATACCTATTCGTCTAAGATGAATGCCCTGTATCTGCAGGACGCATATATCGTTGAGTAACAGAAGATTATTCTTTGATTAGGGGAAAGACCCAATCCCCGAACCCCTTCCCTTTGGGAAGGGGTTTTTCTATTGAAGGATGGCTGTGCCTTTGTATTACGAGAGTCAGGCACCTGTCTTCAAAATATTGACCGCCGCAGTGATTATTCACTGCGGCGGTCTACCAATAAAATACCGGTAATGTCTTCCAAAATCGGGGGAAGGGTCTACGCCCCCGGTTTTGCTCCATCCAGCAGGCGCTGTTCGCCGGTGAGAGAGCGTAAATGCGAGGCATCCTGGCTGACCTCGAGCGTGCCGCAATACTTGCCGTTCTCATCGCGGATGGCGTAGTAAGCGATATGCACGAATTTGGGCCCCATCTGGATCCAGAACTCGGCCGAGTCACGTGTGCCGTTGCGGAAATCCTCCACAATCTGGGTTACGCGGTGCACACTCTGCGGCGGGTGGCAGTTCTGCACCTTGCGGCCGATGATGGCGGGCGTGCGGGCAAAAATACGCTCGCGGGTCTGTGAAAAATAGCGTACCTCGTCATTTTCATCCACGTAGGTCACATCTACCGGCAGATGGGTGAGCAGCAGATCGATCTGCTTAAGTGTGAGCGCGCCGGTGTTGAGCGGCAGCGCCTGGCCGTTTGAGTCGGGTTGGATCGTGGGCACAGCTACCTGGGGAACCGGCGCGGGAGCCACAAACTGCACCGCGGCGGGCTTCACATCCGGTTTGGTCTGGGCAGCAGGCGGCCACTGGTTACCGGGCTGCACCACAAAGTAGCCGATTTCGGCTTCCTGCCGGCGAGCTTCCAGCCATTCCGCTTCGCTCATCAGGTTGAGCGATGTGGGGAAAAGAATTTTCTCCTCTTTATAAACCATATCGCGGATGGTCTGCTCCAGCGAGTTCAAAATCGCTTCGATCTCGTCCAATTGGGCGGCATCCACTTCCGGCTGCTGTGGCAACGCCTTGAGAAGCGATTTCCACAGGGCGCGGATCTGGTCATGGGTCTGCCACATTACCTGCGAAGGACCGTAGAAATCATGTTTTTCCATATAGGGGAAGAGGATGTTTTCTTTACGTGAGTAATGCCGTTCGTAAGCCAGCAGCGCTTCCGCCTGGCGGCACAGCACAGCCAGCGATTGGGCATCGCGGCGGGTTTTGAAGGCCTCAAAAGCACGACGCAGGCCGGTGAGGGTTTGATCCACGGCGTTGTTTTCCAGCTTGAAGGTGTGCAGGGGGTGCCCCGGGATGGTATCCGGGCTGCCGCCGCGTTCCAGCGCATCGCGCATGACGGCCACATGCACATCACACAGGTTGTGTACCTCAGAAACAGCCATGCCCTCGCTGATCAACATCTGCTCCACCTCAGCAATTTCTTCAGCATTGATTTCATCGGACAGGCCGGCAAATTCCGCTTTCACCTCATCGACTGATTTGCCCTCGTGAAGCTGGCGCAAAATGCTCTTCAGGGTTTCCTTGCGACGCGTGACGTTGTTGATGTACTCACTCATGGATCAATTCTCCTCTAAGAAGTTGGATGATTTTTACGAACGGTTTTGTTCTGTAACGGGTCCCCAGCCGATTTCAAAATCGCAGGTGATGGCGGAGGATGGACACAGAGCTTCGCAGTCGGTGCAGTAAGTGCAGTTTTGCGGGGCTGAGAAGCGGGGACCGGCCGGGCCCATTTCCAGCGCATGAGCAGGGCAGACTTCTACACAGATACCGCAGGCGGTACACAGGCTCATGTCGATGGATGGAAGGTGCAGGTCGGTCATTTTTGGCTCCGTTTTCTCGATTGAGCTTAGTGTACGGGATTAACAGGATAATATCTACGACATTTGTCGTATTTATAAATTGAAAATTAAAGGAAACTTTGACAGAAATCGCATAAAACAATGGATATTAGCTGAAAATGAAAAAGTTTTCCACAGGACCCCTTAGGTGACCAAAAGGCTATGTGGAAAACTTTTGTTGAATCTGATCAGTTTCAATGATTATTGTGTGCAAAATTCGCTGCTGAGAAAAAGCGTTTCATAGGTTTGTATCAACATATCGAATTTTGAAATCAGGTAACCGGAATTTTCGGCAGTCAAAGCGCTACTTTGATTGAAATCGTCCCCCAAAAAATGTTTTATAGATGAGATTTCTATCCGGTACCTGACGTTTTTCGAATGCATTCAAAAGCGCCTCATCATCAAAAGAGATCAAGCGATGATTGATCTGGTAATGTCCATGTGTAAACTCCGCCATACAATACCTGGCGATGGCCACACGGTTACACCCGAGTGAACCGGGATTTACATATCTTGCCTGTCCCTGTACATCGGAATCCTCATGCTGATGGCCGTAAAAAACCAGATCGGCGACATGTGGTGCAAACAGTTTATCCAGATCTGCTCCATTAGCATTCCTGGGGATCTTCTGGATATCGTCTCCCGATCCGCCCAGACCTGAGTGCATGAAGGCAACCTTCACTCCCTCAAATTCATGTTTGACCACAAATGGCCAATTCGCAATCTTCGATTTATGCTCTTCAGTGAGGCAGGTAAGAGTCCAATGATGATGTTGCACCTCGCCCGGGCTCATATAACACGGCGGAGAAACAAGCAATCCATTCACGAAATAAATTTCGTGGTTTCCTTTTATATTTTCAATCCGGGGTGTGCTGAGAATCAGATCAAGGCATTCGAGAGGATATGGGCCAATGCCAATAACATCTCCCAATTGAACAAGAGTATCATACCCTTCCGCCTTAATGGCTGTTAGCACCGCCTCCAGCGCAGGCAGATTGGCATGGATGTCAGTGATGATTGCAATTTTTTGCAAACCAACCTCCCTCCGTACCGATTGAGGTTTGTGCCGGGGAATTTTCCTGTTTCTGTGGTCTTAAGACAATTTGTTGAAAAAAAGCAGCACTGGTATAGCTACTGCTCGGCTTCAGCTTCCAGAGCGGCGCGGTCCAGCAGCTCAATACGTCCCTGGCGGCGGCGTACCCAGCCGGCTTCTTCAAACGAACGCAGCGTACGGCCCACCACATCACGTACGGTGCCCAGATGCGCAGCAATTTCATCCTGTGTCCAGCGCGGTGATTTGCCGCCCGGTTCTGCGTGGGATGGCGTATCGGCCTGCTCGATCAAAAAGCGCGCCAGACGCCCGCGGATGGAGTGCAGCGAAAGCAGACCCACCAGCCCGGTCAGGGCGGACAGCTTGCCGGCAAAGTCGCGCAGCAGCGCCAGGGCTAAATCAGGGCTCTGCTCTACGATGCTCAAAAAAGCCTCGCGGGGAAAATAGCGCGTTTCCACTGGGGTGAGGGCGCGGGCTGAGGCCGGGTTGGCGCCATCCGGCTGGAAAAGCGGCACCGTGTTCAGCGCTTCACCGGGACCCAAATTGGTCAATATCTGTTCACGGCCCTCCGCGGAGGTGCGAAACACCTGCACACGCCCGGAGGCGATAAAGTGAGCGCCCCGGGCGGGATCGGTTTCCCACTGGATGATTTCACCCGCCTGGAAGGCGCGTTGAATGGCATGCCGGAGAATGCGCGCCAATGTGGCATCCGACAGATCCGCGAACAGCTTGATCTGACGCAGCGTGTTGGTTTGGGAGGTCATACCCCGATTGTATATCAAAAAACGGACCGGCGCAGCAAGGCGGGCGAGCTTATTTCCAGGTCCACACCATCTCAAAAGCGCGCGTGCCGTTGGAAAGGTTCTCGCCGGCCACCAGCCATGTGATATCATCCTGTTGGGCTGCGCGTACTGAAACCTGCTCGCCGGGCTTTACCTCGCCGGCGTAGTTGATTTGCAGGGTATCCAGTTGCCGGTCTCGGTACCAGTCCAGCGGGAAACAGTCAGCGGCCCATTCCACGTAGCGGGCGTTGTTGACATGCCCGATCAGATCCACCGTGCTGTAACTGGCGTTTACCGTGAAGCACTCTTCCATGTTGTCCGGAAGGGTGATCCGGTCAATCTGCTCGTCCTGCGCCAGACGGCCGGGGTTGGCAGGCAGGCGTTCCAGCATGGAGACGTCTGGTCTTACCAAAGAGCGTTTCTCCAGATCCACCAGCAGCCAGGCTGAGGTAGCCGCCGCGATGGTTTCTCCCGCGGCATCCAACATCCGGAAATCGCGCATGAAAAAGATCTTTTGCTGCAACCCGCGCGGCCAGGTTTGCAGAGTGAGCGGTTCATCCAGAGAGGGCAAACGATAGATCTTAAGCTTGAGGCGGGCCAGCAACCAGGCGATCCCCTGGCTGAGCATGGCGTGGTAGCCTACTCCCAGGTGTTCAGCGTGGCAGGTGGCCGCCTGCTGAAAGGTCTGGAAGAAGCAATGAGGTTTCCATAAACCGCGAAAATCGGTTTCATAAGGTTTGACCGAGGTGGTCTCGGTCCAGACAGGTAAAAGGGTCATGAAGCAAGGGTCTCTTTTCAGATTGTGTCGGTGGTGCGGGTCTCCGTGTCGTCAGAGCTACCGGAATCGGCATCTCCGCGCGTTTCGTTGAGGTAATTGTAAACCGTATAGCGGGTGACACCCAGGCGTTTTGCGATCAATGGAGCAGCCTTTTTAATTTGAAAAACCCCGCGCTCATCCATCCGGCGTACCAGGGCGATCTTCTCGGCGCGGTTCATACCGGCCACGGGCTTGCCAATCTCCTGTTCGCTTTCATACAAAATGCTTTCCAGGATCTCATTGATGTCATCCGAGAAGCGCTCGGTGTACAGCTCATCACCGGGCTGGCGGGTGATGCCGTGCAGGATGTGCTCGATGGTTCGGAAGGCGGTGATATCCAGATTGATGGACAGGGATACCAGGTTTTCGCCTTTTTTGCCCCGGTATACCACCGAGGTCGATTTGATCACCCGGCCGTCCGGGGTGGTGGAGACGTAATTGACGATCTCCTGCCCGTGGTTATCACGCAACTGCATCAGGCCCAGATCGGTCATGGAGCCGCCGATTTTGCGGTGGGTGAGATCGCCTTCGATCCACACGATGGAGCGTTCCAGGTCGGTCAGATCGTGCACCACAGCCTCGCAGTTGGGGCCGAACAGATCGACCACCGCGCGCGCGACCGGTTTGAGCTGCTCAATGAGGCGTTTTTTTTCGTCGGCTGACATGCTCTTCTCCCGAATTGGATGTATCAATTTATTATACAACATAGATCAACAAAATGTTTATTGATTCAACAGATTGACAATTTACTGTTGAAATGTTACCATATGAAAGAAGGCCGAGTTTTCAATCCCAATCAGGAGACAACACTGTGATCAAATACATACCGGAACCATTCCGCATCAAAATGGTCGAACCCATCCGTCTGATCAGCCGCGAGGAACGCCTGGCGGCCATCCGGGAAGCAGGCTACAACCTGTTCAACATCCGCGCTGAAGATGTGTTTATTGATCTCTTAACCGACTCGGGCACATCGGCCATGAGCCAGGAGCAGTGGGGCGCTATCATGCAGGGGGATGAATCCTACGCCGGGGCGCGCTCTTACTATCGCCTGAAAGCGGTGATGGATGAGATCTTCGGGTTCAAATATTTCGTTCCTACCCATCAGGGGCGGGCCGCAGAGAACATTCTGGCCAATCTGATGGTCAAACCGGGTCAGTTCATTCCCTCCAACCAGCATTTTAACACCACCGAGGGCAATATCCGCGCTCGCGGTGGGCGGCCGGTCAATTTGATCATTGACGATGCCTACGAACCCGCCAAACGGGTGGATTTCAAAGGCAACATGGATCTCAACAAACTGCGCCGTTTCATTGAAGAAACCGGAAAAGAGAACATCCCGCTGGGTATGATCACCATCACCAACAACGCGGGCGGCGGTCAGCCGGTCTCCATGCAGAACATCCGCGAGACTGCGGCGATGTACCACCAGTACGGCATCCCCTTCTTTATCGACGCGTGCCGGTTTGCCGAGAACGCCTACTTCATCAAGCTGCGTGAGCCGGGCTATGCCGACAAATCGCCGCTGGAAATTGCGCAGGAGATCTTCTCGTACGCTGACGGCGCCACCATGAGCGCCAAGAAGGACGCCATCGTCAACATCGGCGGGTTTATTGCCACCAATGACGCCGATCTGTTCCAGAACATCCGCAACGAGCTGATCCAGCGAGAAGGCTTTCCCACCTATGGCGGACTGGCCGGGCGGGATCTGGACGCGATGGCGGTGGGTTTCAAAGAAGTGCTGCAGCCTTCCTATCTGGAATACCGGCTGGCGCAAACCGCTTATCTGGGTGAAAAACTGCTGAAGGTGGGTGTGCCCATCATCGAGCCGCCCGGTGCGCATGCCATCTACCTGGATGCCAAAACGCTGCTGCCGCACATCCCTCAGGCTGAACTACCCGGGCAGGCCCTCTCGATCGCCCTGTATATCGAGGGCGGCATCCGCGGTGTTGAACTGGGTACCGTGGCATTCACGTATGTGGATCCTGAAACGGGCAAGGAAGTGTTCCCCAAGCTGGATCTGGTGCGCCTGGCGCTCCCTCGGCGCGTGTATACCCAGAGCCATCTGGACTATGTGGTGGATGTGCTGGCTGAGATTGCAGCAAACCCGAAGAAGATCAGCGGGTATAAGATTGTGTACCAGCCGCCTTTGATGCGTCACTTCACGGCGCGTTTCGAGCCGCTGCGGTAGGGCTGACCCCGTTAGCAGGATTAATCAATATTGGAAAACACATAGGGGAGGTTCCTGAACCTCCCCTGTTTTTTGTTTGCGCGCGGGCAATCAATATGTCATTGACCTAATCGCCTGGTTAACCACCCCGCCCTTACGGGCACCCCTCCTATGGAGGGGAATAAAATCATGTCAGCGTTGGAAAAACGATTTTAGGGCTTTTATTTAACTAATATTTCTTGCAGAATTTTGGGCCATTCGAAATAGAGGTTACCAAAATTCCCTTCCTCGGAGGGGTGGCGCGAAGCGCCGGGGTGGTTCTTCTGCCATAGTGATGGGCAAGGGCGCACACTGTGCGCCCCTACGGCAATAATTGGCTATTCGAGCATTGGGATCTGTATTACAGACGCGCCCACAAAGCCGGGGTGATGCTCAGCCACTTTCCTGATCTTCAATGGCTTGCCGGTAGAACGCATCCAGATCCTGGTCGATCAAATGCGTATAGATTTCAGTTGTAGCAATATTCTCGTGACGGGCCAACTCCTGGGCCACCTTGATATTGTTGGTGGCTTTCACCACGCGGGTGACGAAATAGTGCCGGAAGGAGTGCGGGGTGATACGGCGGGCTTTCTCATCATCCTGCAGGGCTTGAGCGGAACGCAATGCAACAATTTTCTCACCGCTGACGGTGGAAAGGGGCAGCAATTTCTTACCCGCCGCGCTGTCATGGCGGCAGAACACCGGCAAACCGGTCAATGAACGCCCACTGGCCCCATCCAACGCGGCCCGGGCGGATAGATAGCGCTTGATGGCCTGCATGGCGCGCGACGAAAAACGTACCAGGGCCTGCTTGTCACCCTTGCCGATGATCAGGGCGGTGCTGCGGTTCCAGTCGATATCTCCGCGTGAGAGGCCGCAAGCCTCATGCACGCGTAGACCGGTATCGGCCAGGGTGAGAATGAAAGCCCGGTCGCGCAGGTTGATCCAGTTTTGCTGCGGTGTTTCCGCTTGAAAAGCACTCTCGTCCTGGCAGAAGGCGATCACCTGCTCGATATCATCCCATGAGAATTGGGGCAGGCGACGGTGCATGCGCGGAGATTTGCTCTTCAGGATGCGCCGAACCAGATCCAGGTTGAGCGGCTGATGCAGTTCCAGGTTGAGATATTCATAAAAACCGCTCACGGCAATCAGATACAGTTTGACCGTGGCTGCCGAAAACCGCTGGTCTAACAGAGATTGCGCAAACACGCCGGCAGTTTGCTCGGAGATGGTAGAGATGGGATCCGCGTCCGGGTTGTAATCGCTGTTGCGCAGAAACTCGAGGAACTGGTTCATGCCGGTGCGGTAGGTGAGGGCGGTTTT
>CAZHMZ010000006.1:51190-54569 GCA_964532655.1 uncultured Anaerolineaceae bacterium | reverse complement strand
ATTGGACATCCAGGTGGAGAACCTCGGCGGCATACAGGGGGATGATGATACTGGGTCCGGAGCGAACCATCTGCATAAAGAAGAAGCCCGTACCTGCCCAGGTGACGGTACCCCACTGCTCGCCAAAAATTTCTTTGAGGCTCTTGATATTGAGGCGGCGTTTTGAACCGCTTTCATCGCCTTCCAGCCCGGTTTTCGGCAAAAAGACGGCGTTGGCAATCAATGCTGCGATGAAAGCCAGACCAAAGAACAAAAACGGAACGCGCAGGCCAAATGCACCGGCAATGGCTCCGCCGGCCATGGGGCCGATAAAATTGCCAATACGGAAGACCCCGCCCAATATGCCCAGCGCCCTCCCGCGTTGATCTATCGGCACAGCGCCCACAATCCAGGTATGGCGGGTGACCGTATACAGCGAGGTACCAAACCCGGACAGGAACAGATAGAAAAACGCATCATAGACTGAAAACGACCAGAACAGCGCCACCGTGGATAGACCCGCGATGATGATCCCGGTGATCATGGCGCGTTTGATGCCCAGCTTGCGGATCATCAAGCCGGCCGGCAAATCGCCTACCAGCATACCGATTTTATCCGCGCTGAGCAGCAGCCCGATCAGCGTGTAGGGCACGTCAAAACTGCTGGCAAACAGCGGCAGCACCGGTATCAGCAGGCTGCGGGCAATCGAAAAGATGGTGGAGGGCAGATACAACGGCAGGATCAGCGCGGCGACGGTTTTGCCAATCGAAACTCGGGCAGGTTCCGTTTGCGTTTCCATCTGGCTGTTATTCAATTGTGGCGTGGGTGCGGACATAGGTGACTATTGTATCAAAAATTTGGTTATGTTTGGAGAACCTGCCCGGCTTGCACCGTCTGGCAAATCTCGTTACAATGCAGACAAAGGAGTCTATCCAATGGCACAAAGTTCTCTTTCCGAAACATCACGGTCCTTCCTGGATACGCTGGAGGTGTGGCAGAAAAACCTGCCCCGGTATTTGCTGAGTGAGGTCATCCAACAGCCCGAACGAGCCGCTATCCTATCGATGGACATGATCAACGGCTTTTGCACCGTTGGAGCTTTGGCCAGCCCACGTGTAAATGCTCTGGTGCCCAACCTCACCAAACTGTTCTCATCCGCCTGGAAGATGGGCCTGCGGCATATCATCCTCACACAGGATACCCACGATCCGGACGCGATTGAATTTGAAGCCTACGCTCCCCACTGCATCCGCGGCACGGTGGAAGCGGAGACCATCCCGGAATTCAAAGCGCTTCCTTTTTTTGATCAAATAGTGGTTTATGAGAAAAACTCCATTTCATCCAACATCAATACCCCATTAAACGACTGGATCGCCCGGCACCCCGAGGTGGATACCTGGCTGCTGGTGGGCAACTGCACCGATATTTGCGTATACCAGTCAGCCCTGTTTTTACGCCTGCAGGCCAATGAACTGCGCCTTCAGCGGCGGGTGATTGTAGCCCAGGACTGCGTGAATACCTATGATTTGCCGGTGGAGATAGCCCGGTCGATTGGCGCGCTGCTGCATGACGGCGATTCCCTGCACACACTGTTTTTGTATCACATGGCGCTGAACGGGGTGGAGGTCATCCAGGGATACGAATATTAGGCAGCTTCCGCAATTTGTTCAAACCAATGATATTTTTTGGGCGGCTGAAGAGCCGCCCTTCCTTTTTTTTTACCGAACAGGGCTTGTTCAGTTTACTGCGCCTGACTTATTGCTTTGGCGAATTTCTGATTGGCAATCTGCCAGGCAAACCGTGATTTGAAAAAAAGATGATGTATACTTCAAGCCACACGCACCAACTGCCGGATTTTTACGCTGTGGATGAGACCGGCTGTTGATTTTTTTGAGAATTCCTATGTTTGAGCAGCCCGGATTATTTCAGACTCTCTCTTTCAGCGTCAGCGAGGTGACTCGCTATGTGCGCAACCTGCTGGAGCAGGATGAACTGCTTTCCAACGTGTGGGTGCGCGGTGAGATCTCCAACCTTGCCCGGCCTCGTTCCGGTCACATCTACTTCACCCTCAAAGACGCCGGTGCATCCCTGCGCGGGGTGGTTTGGCGCTCCAATCTGATGCGCATGCCGGCCAACCTGCGTGACGGTATGCAGGTGGAAGTCCACGGCTCCATCGGCGTATATGAACGCGATGGGCAGTACCAGTTATATGTTGATTTCTGCCGAGAAGCCGGAGAGGGCCTGCTGTACCAGGAGTTTTTACGACTGAAAGAAAAGCTGGAAGCCGAAGGTTTGTTTGATGAGGAGCGCAAACGACCCATTCCGGACCGGCCCAAAAAGATTGGCATTGTCACCAGCCGGACGGCGGCCGCCCTGCAGGATGTGCTCAACACCCTGCGCCAGCGCAGTCCGTGGGTGGAAGTGTATCTGTCGCCGGCCGGTGTGCAGGGTGAGAGCGCCCCGGCTGAAATCGTGCAGGCGCTGGATCGCCTGAACCGGCTGGTGCAGCCGGATGTGATCCTGCTGGTGCGCGGCGGCGGTTCGCTGGAAGATCTGTGGTCTTTCAACGATGAGCGTGTGGTACGGGCTGTGGCGGCGTCACAGACGCCGGTGATCAGCGGGGTGGGTCATGAGACCGATTTTACGTTGGTCGATTTCTGCGCCGATCTGCGCGCGCCAACCCCCACCGGCGCAGCGGTACAGGCCGCCCCGGACCGCTCGGAGCTGGAAGCCGAATTGCTGGATCAAAAGAGACGCCTCTTCTACGCCCTGGATGACTGGCTCAGCGAGGCGCGTCATCAGATCCAGGTGGACGCGGGGCGGTTGGCCTCACTTTCACCACGCTGGCGAGTGCGCAATGACCGTCAGCGATTGGATAGCCTGAATGAGCGTATGTACTCAAATGTGTTACACCTCCAGCAAAGGCGTCGGCTGGCAGTACACAGCCTGAACGCCCGGTTGGAGGCGCTCAATCCGCGGGCAGTGCTGCAGCGCGGCTATTCACTGGTATTTGATTCGCAGGGCGCGTTGGTGCAGAGTTACCGACAGGTAAGCCCCACCGATGCCGTGGAGATCCATCTGGCTGAAGGGCGGCTGAAGGCCAAAGTCACCGAGGTCCAGAAACCGCCGGAGGATCAGACGGGCCAGTAAATTGCATCTTAACAGGCACGCCATATTCACAGGCGCGGCATGATTTTTAGAGGATCAGGAACGATCAAATGACAGAAAATCAACTCAATCCATACCCGGATATCCAGACTCTTTCGTATGAGCAGGCGTTTGAAGAACTTGAGACCATTTTGCACCAGTTGGAAAGCGAGCAGGCCAACCTGGAAGAGACGCTGCGCCTGTTTGAACGCGGGAAGGCGCTGGTGGATCGCTGTTCGGAGCTGCTGGATGC
>CAZHMZ010000006.1:16023-51090 GCA_964532655.1 uncultured Anaerolineaceae bacterium | reverse complement strand
CAGGCAGCCAAGATCAATGTGCTGATCGATGAGCTTTTGAAGGGCCATCCTATCTCGGAAAATCAACTCAAAGAGGTGCTGGGGCATACCCACCGCCAGGTGATCGCGGGTGTGATTTTGGGGATCGTCATTTCGATTTTGTTTTATTTCCTGTTTCCACCGGCGAGATAGGTTTTCTGCTGAATGTTAGCCTGAGATGTTACTGGGGAGCACAGTGTGCTCCCTTTTTTGTGTGGTTGAATATTGAGATATTTGTGAAAACCGGCGTCAGGCCGATCCCTCGTCGCGGCGCGGACGCCGCTCCTTCAGGATGACAAATAATTATCCTATTAGTAAAGATAAACAGTTGGGATTAACCGGCCTGTTCTGTCAGCTCGTAGTGAAGGCGAAGCCTTCACGGAGAGATCCGCCCGAGGGTTGGCTAGAATGGTTCCAGATATGGAAACGTCCGGAGATTTCCTTTTAGCCGATCCCTCGTCGCGGCGCGGACACCGCTCTGTCGGGATGACAATCAGGCGGAGCAGCGCATGGGCAGCTCTTCGGGATGACAATCAGGCAGGGCAACGCCTGGGCAGCCCCAACCTTTCCACATACGGCGCGTAGGGTGCGTTCGGTTTTTGAACGCACCACATGAATAATGATCACCGGTACGGCATTTGTTGGGTTTCGCTGCGTTTGGGCTCGCCCTGCTCGCCAAACACGCTCAATCCAACCTACCTTTAGCGAGAAACGACCCTTACACAATGTGCATTGTGTAAGGGTCGTTGTGTATAGCGAATCGACACAACGTCAGTTATCCCATCCCAAATCGGCGAGGATCTCTTTGTTCTCGCGCGGTTTGTTCTTCGCCCCCAGCACTTCCTCCCAGAACTGGTCGTTATAACGGCGCGAGCGCACCAGAATGGGCATGGGCACGCCCCATCCCAACAGGAGCGCCTCCTCTTTGGGCTGCAGACGGGCCAGCATGCCGCGCAGCGCTTCACGCCCGGCCAGCCCGGAGAGCACCGCCTGGATATCGCTCTCATCGCCCAGCCAGCCGCAGATACGTGTACCCAACTGCGACATCACCTCGTCGTAGATCTGCGAGGGGCGCTGATCTACGATGAGCAGGGTGACGTAATACTTGCGCATCTCGCGCGCGATCGTGCTGAAGGTGGTCTGTGAGGCCATCTCGCGGTTGAGTAGCTTGTGGGCCTCTTCCACCACCACCACCAGCGGGCGCGGCTCCTTGCCCTTGCCGCTGCGGAACTGGTTGGTGCGGTATTCCCAGGCTTCCCGGATGCGGCGGGTGAGCAGGTTGGTGACCAGCAGGTAATCCAGATCGCTTTCATAGCTGCCAAACGACAGAATGATATGCTGCCCGTTTTCCATACACTGGACGATCTGCACCAGGATATCGCTGGCGGGTTTTTCCACGATGTAGGGCTTGTTGAACACACGCCCCATCTTGCTGTGCAGACCCTCGGCGGCAGCGACGTTGACGCCGGTGCGAAAGGCCCAGGCTGCCACGCTGTCGGGGGCAGGAACACGCTTGCCGTCTTCATTTTCCACCGTTGCGCCGACTTTCATATCTTTGAAGGCGCGGAACCAGTTTTCCTGCCCCAATGAATTGACCAGCGCGTCCAGCGTGGTAGAGGTGGTCTCCTTCAGGTTGAGTTCGCGAGTGAGCATCTCCACATCTTCCGGGCGGATATCGCTCTCGGCCATCTCCAGGTTGTAATCCGGGCTGTAATTGCGGATGGACGCCCCGCGTCCCAGCCCCACAATGCGTACGCGTTCAGGGAATTTGCTGCGCAACCCCACCACACGGGTGTTGGTATCCGAGGCAGTATCGTCATAGCCGTATTCGTTGTGCATATCGAACACCAGCACGGCCGATTTGTTGTATTTGATCAGCCCTGCCAGGATCATGCGGGTGAGGAAGGATTTACCGCTGCCGGTGGCCCCAAAGATGCCCGAGGAGCGCTGGACAAATTTTTTGAGATTGATGCAAATCGGATGGGCCTGTTCGGGCGTGTTGCCGATCACAAAATTATCCTCGTCACCTGGCTCGCCGAAGATCTCGGCCACGTCTTCCGCCTGGGCCATGTACACCTGCGCGTGATGGGATGGGACGGTTTTGACCGGCAGTGGACGCGGCGTCTCCACCAGGTTTTTGAACCAGTCCATGTAACGCGGATCATCCAGCTTGGGACCTACCTCCAGCATGAGTTGTGAGAGAATCTCCAGATTGGTGTACAGGGTCTGCCCATGCAGTTGAGCTGCCAGATCAGGCGGCAGGCGTGTCTCGCTGTTGTCATCGGCAAAGCGCGGGTCGGTGGAGCCCAGCTGGATGTCCGTCACCAGACCGTAAAACTTCCAGTCGCCGCTATGAGTGACCACAAAACTGCCTTCCTTGGCCTGCTGCGGCGGGATCAACAGCCGGGCGTGCAGGCTTTCCTTCAGGCCGCCGTCGACGATATAACCAATGGATTTGTTTTTGCCATTTTCACCGGTCATTTAGTTCTCCTGTCTGCGGAACTGGATATCCGTATCGGCCAGCGCGCCCAGCACACCCATCAGCGCGGGGTAATCATCGCGCAGCAATGTGATCAGCTCGCGTGCGGCTGAACCGGCCCAGGCATTGCTGCCCGCCTGGCAGTGCTCATTGGCTGCCATCTGAAAATGCGCCGCCAGCAGCTCGCCGGTGGGCACGTTTTCCATGCGCAAAATATGGCGCAGATAACCAAATCGACCGGCTCCGGTAAAACGGCGGATCTCCGCCGATGTGCAGGTGTAGATGCAATCGAGGGTGAGCGGGGGGCGGGGCGGAAGCAGATGATATACCTTCTCATTCTGCGTATAGCCGATAAACAGGACGCTGATCTCCACCGGCACGTTGCGGTTGAGGCGGTTGTCCTGGATGATGCTCTCCTGCACCCGTTCGGCGGTGATCAACTGCCGCACCAGACCGTCATCATCGATGTGGATATCGTAAATCAGGCCGTAGATCTCCACGCCGTCCGGTCCGTCGATGGGAATGCGCACCATCCCGCCAAATTCGGGCGCGCTCATCTGGTTGACCCGGCAGCCCACCACGCAGCCGGAGGTGCCGGAGCGAAGCAACCGACCCAGCTCCAAAGCAGTTGGATAAATGGTCATTTGTACCTCGTTTTACTGGTATCCAGGTCTTTGTTGGACTGTTTGAATGAGGCAGTCTGCACATTCAGGCCCTGGTTCAAGTGTTCAACGGCAATCATATCCATGATCCTGCGTTTTTCATCCGAACCCACCAGCGCGATTTCATGCGAGCGGTGCAGGCAGTATGGGTAGGGGTTGGCGCCCAGCATGGCGCATTGTTCCACCAGCGTGCTGTGCAGCAGGTTGAGCAAATCCCGGTCTTCGGCCACCCAGGCGGGCAGTTCCACACGCGCCAGAGCCGGTTTTCCGTCACGCCCGGTGTTCAGGTAGAAGAAGTGCAGCGCAAGAGTCCCCTTGAAGTTGGCAGTCTGCTGCGATTTAATGGCAAAAACCGCCGAGCGCTGGCCCGGTTTGAGTAGTTCAGCAAACAGCTCTTCATCCAGCACGCCCTGCAACACACGGTTGCGGTCCAGATGGGCGTACTGGTTTTCGTTCACCAGCGTCAGCTCCAGCAGGCGCACCACCAGATCCGAGAGGGGCCGGTCCACGTAACCAGCCGCGGCCACACCCATTGATTCAAGCTCGTGCAATGAATCCAGATATTCCTTCAGGGCATGCCGGAACTCTTCGCTTTCACGCGCCTCAAAAAACAACTCCAGCGGCCCATCGGTGAGGGCAATCACGGGCTGGGGTTTGTCTTTGGCCAGGCGGGCCATGATCCTGCGTTCATCCAGATCGCGCATCAGGGCAATCATGCCCTCGCTCAACAGGCCGTTTTGAGTGTGCACCTCGTCAAAATACAGCAGGCGCGTATCCTGCACTTCCTGGGGGATGCTGCCAGGGATCCACTGGTACGCACCCACGTTGATCACACCGATGGGGAAGGGGTCGTGACGGCTGGGGCTTACCTGCGAGCCGTCGGCAGCCAGCACCATACCGGCCGGCGGGCACGGCTGCGGATCCACCGCCTCTAGGATGTGGTCCTGGGTGGGCACGGCGCAGCGCAGGCGCTGGTTGGCCTGGGCTACCTGATCCACCAGGATTGACAAGTCATGTCCGCGATGGGCGAATTCCTGCAGTTGAGCGCGGGCGCGCGCCAGACTGGTCTCACGCTGGTTTTCGTACTCCTGGGTACGCGAGCCCATCTCGGTGATCTGCTGCCTGAGTTGAAGAAAATTGACCGGCATGGCGAAAATCCTGTGTTGTGAAGCAGAAGATTGTGTTGAAGCGATGTTCGGCGAGACAGCGGTCTGCGGGGCGGGTCTTTCAGATCAACGGACCAGCCTGTATACGATGAATGCTGCCAGCGCCAGAATCACCAGCCAGATCCCGATCACAATCAGGATGCCGGCCTTGCTGACGATTTTACCATTTTGCATCTTTTCAGCCGCCGTAACACGGGCTTCCTGCATCACCTGAACAGGGATCATGCGCAAAGCCAGCGCCAGCCCCAGCGGGATGATAATCACATCATCCAGATAGCCCAACAGGGGGATGAAATCCGGGATGGCGTCAATGGGGCTGAGCGCGTACGCCACCACCAATCCCGCCAGCACTTTGGCGTACCAGGGTGTGCGCGCGTCACGGGCCGCAAAATAAAGCGCATAGGTCTCTTTTTGCAGATGCTCGGCCCAGTTTTTGAGCCGATGAAGGAGTGATTTGTTTGGATCAGTCAGTTCGGCTGCGCGAGCCTGGTGAAGGACGGGTGGAAGGGTCACGGTTTATTACTTGGGATTGCCGTGTTCATCCAGTTCATCAATTTCAAACTCGCCATCCACCACTTCCGGTTCGTTTTCAGCGGTTCCTGACTTGAGATTGCGCAGATTCTTCAGGTGTTCCGAAACCACTTCCTGCGGGCACAGTTCCATGAACAGGTACATGCCCAACCCGAGCACGGCCAGATCATCGATGGGGGTGGGTATGTCGATCGGGTTGATCAGATACGCCAGGCTGGCCACCGGGATGACCTTCACAAACGGATTGACGCGTTTATCCGCCATCAACCGCAGGATGAGTTTGATACGCAGCGCCAGTTCATGAAGAAAATTACCGGATGGGACCATATTCTTGGAGGAATTTGGCATTTTTTATCTCCTGTACTCATTATAACGATATTCGGAGAGAGAAAGTTGCATGGTCGGCAGCCACCTGTGCCGGGGTCAGCGGGTAAACCGCGAGTAGAACCCGCTCAACTGCGCCTGGATGACGCCGCGTTCGGCGCGCTGTTCCACAATCTGACGGTTCATGCGGGCAGCCTGGCTGCGCAGGGCGTCATCATTGAGGGCTTTCTCCAGCGCATCGGCCAGTTCCCGCGGACTGGATGGATCTATCAGCAAACCGTTTTGCCCGGGGATGATCCACTCGCGCAGCGACTCGATATTGCCGGCGATCGGGAAGCATCCGCATGCCATGGCTTCCAGCAGGCTGTTGGGCGTGCCGTCATGCTGGCTGACCGAGACGGTCACCTGGGCGCTGTGAAAGATCGACCAGGCCGCCTGCTGCGGCAGATACGGCAGCAGCAGCACCTGGTTTTGAATATTCAACCGCTCCACCCATTCCTGCGCTTCGGGCTGACTCTGCATGGCAAAACAGGCAAACAGCGTTTCAGGCAGGCGTTCCAGCAGCAGTGGGATGGCCGCAAAGAAGGTATCATTGCGCACACTGCCGGGGCGAAACCCCCGAGGGTTGACCACCAATTGCGCGGCCTGCTTCACCCTGACCGGCACGGTGACCGCCGACTCTACGGCCTGGTCAATGGCTGCCAGATCCAACCCGCCCGAACCGGGGATCACCAACGATGGTTTTTCAGATGAAAATCCCCATTCCACGGCCAGGCGGGTATCGCGGCGGGTATCTGCCACCAGCCCGTTCGCCCGCAGCAGCGTTCTGCGGGTCCAATCATGCATCAGCCCTGATCCCCGGGCGTGCAACGTGAGATCATTGCCCCAGATCGATACGATCAGCGGGGTGGACGGCGGGGTAAAGGAGGCCAGCATGCCCTCGTAGGGGATGCGCAGGGCGTGCACGAGATCGGGTTGGATGGCTGCCAGCAGACGCAGATAGCGTTCTTTATACAGCGGCAGGCTGAGCGGCCCGGCCATATAACGGATGGGAGCCGCCGCCCGGCGCAGTCTCGAGAGGGCTTTCCGCAGCAGCGAGGGACCGGCCTGTGTGTGAGACGGTACAGGTGAGGTTTTCGTGGCCGCCTGGCTGCCGGCAAAGCGGCCCAGCGCTACCGGTAATACCTGAAACTGTTTCAACCCCTGCGGCGCGGTGCATGGGAAGGTTGATATCAGGGAAACCTGATACCCCGTGCGGATCAGGGTGTTCAGATACGTGATGGTGGTCGGGCTGCGACCATCGGCAACCAGCAAAATATGCATGTCAGCGCTCCATCACAAAGCGTACTGCCTGTGAAAACACCTCAACCATGTGTTCCAGGTTGATTTCCTCGGATACGATGCGGTACGACTGTCTGCCCATGCGGCGCAATCGCTGCGGATCTGCTAATAAATCCTGCAACGCGGCGCGAAGTGAATCCACACTGCCGGGCTGAACCAGCATGCCGTTCTCCGGCCTCACCAGATCGGCCTGGGTGCCATCCGCCTCGCCCACAATCACCGGCAAACCGTATGACATTGCCTGCTGCACGGCCAGGCCGCCCGTACCGGGCAGCACAAACACATCGGCCGCCTGAAACAGAGGGATCAGCTCGCTGCCAAACTGACCGCCGTAGAAACGTGCACGCGGGTATAGAGTCTGCGCCTGCGTCTGAAGGTTTTGTTTTTCGGGGCCATCGCCCACGATCCATAATTCCGGTTGTAGTGATTCGGGCAAATCGGCGCAGGCCTGAAGCAGTACATCCACGCGTTTGCGGGCCTGCAGCCGCCCCACAAACAGAAGCACGGCCCGTCCCTCGCTGAATTGATCCGGTTTGGGGGTGGGCGGCTGCTGCGGTTTGGGAGCCGCCGCATTGGGTGCGATGAAAATCTGACGCGGGTCCACACCCATCCGGCGGTATTGCTCAAACCCGGTCCGACTGTAGGTGATGAGCGCGTCGAACTGTTTGAGGTATGTGCGCCAGAAACCGCGCAGGAGCCCCTGGCGAAACCCCGGGAGGTTGCCTGCCGGCGCGCCCAATCCCCAGCCAATCACCGGGCGGTTCTGCCGGCGCATCCAACGAGCGGCGGCCGGGCTGGTGAGGTAACGTGGGTTGGCTTCCTGGATCAACACCTGCGGATCCCAGTTTTGCAGCCAGTCACGCCAATTGCTCTGCCGGAGCGCATACAGCTTGCTGTTGAACAGATGTTGATTATCTGCCTGAAAATGGTGCACGGCGGGTGAGGGTTGGGCAGGTTGGATGGATTCTTCGGCGCGCGCCACGCCGCTGAACAGGCTGAAACCCTGTGGGCAGGCGGCTGCCAGCATCTCAAAAAGCGGAACGCGGTACTCCGGCAGAACCCGCTGCATCAAGCCGAGCCGAGCCGGGATCTCGCTCACACCACCACCGATACCTGTGAGCCGGTGAGGGTCTTATTCACCTCGATGCGGGCCGGGAAGGCGTCTTTCAATTCTTCCAGATGGGTGATCACCAGGATTTTTTCGAAATCCGGGCGCACCAGGTTGATGGCTTCGATCAGGCGCTGGCGTCCCTCGGTATCCTGGCTACCAAAACCCTCATCGATGATCAGCGTTTGCAGCCGCGCGCCTGCCCGCTGGGCCAGCACGCGCGATAAGGCCAGCCGGATGGCAAAGTTGACGCGGAAAGCCTCGCCACCGGAGAAGAGCGCGTACTCGCGCATCCCGGCTGAATCGCTGATCAGGATATCCAGCGTCTCACGTTTGTCATCACGTTTTTTGTCTTTGTACTCGCTCTGCGTCTCAAAGCGCACCGACATGGTGCCGGCGCTCAGGCGGTCGAGGATCTGGTTGGCCTGCAGCTCAATCTCCGGCAGGGCCTGCTCGATCAGCAGGGCCGGGACGCCATCTTTACCAAAGGCGCGTTCCAGTGTTTTGTATTGCCCGATCTGTTTTTGAAACCCTTCGCGCTTTTTGAGTAGATCCGCTTTGCGTTCGCGCAGGTTTTTCAGCACTGCCACTTTTTGCAGGGCGCCGCCTACTTCGATGCGCAGCCGGTTTTCCTGCTCCTGTAAAGTCAGTAATTCATTTTCAGCCTTGCGGATATCCGGCAGTCCGGCGGCGTCAGCGCGGTATTTCTCATCGGCGGCATTGAATGCCAGCTCCTGGCGCGCGATTTCTTCATCCAGATCCGCGACGCCTTTCTGCAGGTCGAGGATTTCACGTTCCAGCGGCTCCATGGCAGCTCGGGCGCTTTCCAGCAGCCGTTTCTGGTCTTCGCTGCCGCGGAACTGGGTTTCCTGTCTGCGCACCTCGTCATGGCGGGCGGAGTCATAGCCAATCTTCTTGAGTTCATCATCAATAACGGCCAGCTTCTGACGGATCTCCATACCGAAGCTTTCTTCCACCAGTTTTTTCTGCTGCTCGGCCAGGCGGACTGCTCCAACTTCCTGCCAGTCCTTGAGCAGATCCATGCGCTGGCGGATCTGGTCTTCCAACTGGTCGCTCTGGCGCTGCTGCTGCAGTAAAAGCGTGTCGTAGCGTTTGTTCTCGGCAATCAGCCTTTCAGTTTCTTTCACGCGTCCTTCGGCGGTCCGCAAAAACTCCTGATTGGAGCGGTAGCGGTCGCCTTTTTGGGTGCCTTCTTTCACCAGATTCTCGATCAGTCGCTGCCGCTCTTCAGGGGGGAGCGGTTGACCGCACAGCGGGCAACTGGCGCCCTCGGCTTCCTTGAGCTCGTCGATGCGCTGCTTGAGTTCGTCCATTTCCGGTTTGCTCTGCCGGTTTTCGGCCAGCAGATCGGCGGCGGTTTGTTTGATCTCATTCAACTCATGTTCCAGCACGGCGCGCTGTTCCAGAACTGCCTGCGTTTGCTGGATCTGCTCGGCAATGATTGCCCGTTTTTCGATCAGTGTGTCCATTTCGCCGTCCAGTTCGGCAACACGGGTCTGGGTGGCGGTCAGTTCGTTGATTTCACGAGAAATGCGGTCGCGTTCGATTTGCAGCGCGGTGTAGGGCTGGCTGCGCAGATTTTGATATTCGCGGAAGTTGGCTGCTACTTTCTCCAGTTCCTCCAGCTCATGACGGGCTGCCTGCCAGGCTCGGTAATCCGCTTCAATCTGATCGGCGTGGGCGATTTGCTGGTGGTAGCGCTCATGTTCGGCCTGCCGTTGCTGCAAAGTGACCGCCCGCTCCGTTTTTCGTTGTCTGGAAACCTCCAACTGGCCTTTCAGAAGGCGCAGCATCTTTTCCTGCTCACTCAGCGAACTGGCCAGTTTACGCAGTTGATCCACCATCTCCTGTTTGCCGGCTCGCAGGTCGCTGATCTGCTGCATATCGGCCTGCAGCTTTTCCAAACGCTGTTTCCGCTCGGCTTCTTCTGCCAGTTCCGTTTCCACCTCATCCAGTCGGCTGTTGAGGATATCGAGTTCGCGTTCCTGCAGCTTTCTGCGCTGCACCGCGTTTTCTCGGAAGGCTTCCCATGAATCCAGGCCTAAAATACTGCTCAGAATGCGCTTGCGATCACCGGGGCGCTGCTGGGCAAATTGATCGGCCTTGCCCTGCAGGAAGAAGGACGCATTGGTGAACGTGTCATAATCCATGCGTAGCGTTTGCTCGATGCGTTTTTCGGTTTCACGTAGACTGTGCTCCGTCAGCGGGCGCCATCTGTCGCTGGCGTCGAGAACGAAGAAATCCAGCATGGTGGGTTTGTCGATCACCTTACTGCGTTGAACCCGGTAGGTGTGACCCTCATACTGAAAGTCGAATACCACTTCGGCGCCCTCAGCGGTGGAATGGCTGTTGATGATCGAGTCGTCGCGTTTGCGGGCCTGGCCAAACAACACCCAGGTCATGGCATCCAGCAGCGATGATTTTCCGGCGCCGTTGGAACCGGAAATGCAGGCCAGATCGAACCCATCAAAATGCAGTTCAACCGGCTGCTGATAAGACAAAAAGCCTTTGATTTTCAGGAGAACTGGAATCATACCATCCGCTTTTTGCGTATTATCTTATCATAGACGTTGGAAATTTTCAGCCGCCCACCGGCAGATTTTCATACATTTAACATCAGCTTCGAGGAACATTTCTCTTTCCGAAAATGATATGATCAGAGTACGGTTGAGTTTCATGGAGAGGGATTGGGATATGAAACGGCGATTTTTGATCATCATCTGGCTGGCTATTTTTACGGCTTCCTGCAACGCGAACGCGACAACAGACGTGCCTTCAGAGCAGGCAGTTGCGCCTGCCGAGGCAGTGACTACACAGGACACCCCGGGCGGTAATCCGTCCGATGATGCTGCCTCCCCAACCGGCGAGATCGACTGGCAATCCATCCCCTCTTCCAATTTGTTCGACCTGCCCTGGCAGGATAATGAATACTTCAAACAAAATCTGCGCGAGGATTCACAACACTGGGTGGAAGACCTGCCATACGCCTCACGATACCGCATGCAGGTGACCATTCCCGAAGAGATGGATGGTATCACCGGTCAGCAGGAGGTGGTGTATACCAACCAGGAAGATACACCGCTGAACGAGATTGTGTTTCGGTTGTTCGCCAATATCAACGGCGGAGCCATTGAAACC
Organism: uncultured Anaerolineaceae bacterium; assembly: GCA_964532655.1. GTDB lineage: Bacteria > Chloroflexota > Anaerolineae > Anaerolineales > Anaerolineaceae > JAJFTV01. The sequence goes on along the minus strand of CAZHMZ010000006.1, from coordinate 40,302 downwards.
AGTCACATGCAGATAAACGGCAAATCGGTCACATCGTCGCTTTCCAATGAAGATAGTACCCTGACCATCCGGTTGGATGAACCGTTGGAACCACGCCAGAGCCTGCTGATTTCCATGGATTTTGACCTGACCGTCCCGCGTGAGATGGGCGGTAACTACGGTCTGTTCGGCTTTTTTGAAGATGTACTGATGCTGGACCTGTTTTCGCCGATGATCCCGGTGTATGAAGAGGAGGGCGATTGGTATGACGAGATCCCTTCACGTAACGGTGATTTCTCTTATAACGATGCCTCGTTTTATCTGGTGAAGGTGATTGCCCCGCAGGATTTTGTGATGGCGGTGAGCGGGGTGGAGGTTGACCGCCAACAGGGCGCCGGCACGCAGGAGGTAACTTATGCCCTGGGACCGGCCCGCGATTTTACCCTGGCGGGCAGCACCTTCTTTACGCCGGTAACCGCCGAACAGGATGGCGTGACGGTGAATGTTTATGCGAAAGCCGGTTTTGAAGACGGTATGGATCTGGCTCAGAAAGCCGCTCTGGATGCCATTCGCATCTTTGACGATCTGATCGATCCCTTTGATTATGTGGAGTTTGACGTGGCGGCCACACCCATGCAGGCCGGCGGGATCGAATACCCGGGCATGACGTGGGTGAACCAAAGCTATTTCAACCTGGAAGAGAATACCCCTGGCAGGAGCAACAGCGTCATTTTGGAGAGTATGACCGCTCACGAAGCCGCTCATCAATGGTTTTACAACACGGTTGGGAGTGACCAGGTGGAAACACCCTGGCTGGATGAATCGCTGGTTCAATATGTGACCGGGCTGTACTATCTGGAAAACTACGGGAACGCCGGTTATCAGGGTGTCCGCGCAAGCTGGCAGGCCCGCTGGACCAACGCCGATTATGACGACATCCCCATCGGCATGCCCGCCGGCGAATACAGCCAGGTCGAATATTCGGCCATTGTGTACGGGCGTGGGCCGCTCTTCTTTGAGGCCCTGGCTGAACGTATGGGTGAGCAGGCATTCGATGAATTCTTGAAGGATTATTACGACCAGTTCCACTGGCAGGTGGCCTACCCCCAAGACCTCCAACGGCTGGCTGAAAATCACTGCCAGTGCGATTTGAACGACCTGTTTGAGGAGTGGGTTCTTCCGGCTGAGTAATTTGACTCTGAAAACCTCAGGTTTTCAGACTAGGGCGTTTCGCGCACCTGTTCCGGGCGTGGAACGACCATGTTGCCGTACAACATACCCCACAGCGATGTGCGTGAACGGAACAGCCAGCCGCGGATCTGAGTCGGCTCCAACTGCCGGCCGCGCCACAACTGCTAGGTAAAGTGGGTGGGCATTTCCTCCGGCGTGCCGGCGTTCATTTGTTCACGGTGATCCAGGACATATGCAGCCACCGCCTCAGGTAATGGCCAGGGGATCTCTTCTGGGCTGCCCGCATTTCTGAGCGAGATCATAAAACGCAGCATGGGTGATCCGCCGGTTTCTTCGGAAGGGGTAACCGATAACCCCGCCGCGGCCGCCCCCACTTCTAGATCGTGCAATTCACCAGAGAACACATCCCGAGCCAGATCGGTGATGGCTTCGGTCATGGGAACCAGATACAGGTTGGCGTACAGCCCGATATGCGGGGCCAGCATGGGGATCAACGAACCGGTGGAACTGAACAGGCTGGCCATATCATTCACCGCCGCCAGACCGGTCTCGGTGCCGCGTGGCTGGTGAAATCCCTGCAAAGTGTTCAACGTGCTGATAGCGGCGTTGATGCGGTTGATGGTGGTCAGGATACCCACCGCACGGGTGGCGGGCTGCATCTCAAAACCAGCTTCCAGTTGCGGAATAATCTCATCCATCAGGCTGCGCGACAGTTCGTTCATCCCCAGACCCACATCCAGCGCGGTGCTCGACAGGCTGTAGATTCTCTCGATCATCCCGGTGTCATTTCGGCGGTAGGCGGAACGCAGCGCCTCGGCCAGTTCACCCTGGCGGGCCAGCAGCCGGCGGGCATCCGCGCGGATCTGTTCGCTCAGACGGCGGAACTCCGCCCGGGCCTGGATGCGCTCACTGTTGCGGCGATTGCCCTGAAAATCTTCGTATTCCGCGTACCAGCGACGCACATAACTGAGCATCTGTGTGTTGAGGGGTTCCTCCTCATGATCCTGCCAGTTGGGCAGTTCGGTGCGCGTTTCTTCGATCCACTCACCGGCGCGTTCGTGCATTTCCTGGTTCCATTCCAGTTCGCTCAGAAAACCGACGCAGTTTTCGAGCAGGCGGGCAGCCAGATCTGTCAGATCGGCATGAGTGTTGATGGGCTGCTCTTCAATGATGAGCGCGGCTTCGGCGGTGGTACCCCCACCGGCGGCAGGGGTGTCTTCAGCAGGAGCAGATTCTCCTTCATCCCCATCGCCGCGCTGGAGGACAGTCTCTGCCGGGCTGAGGATTTCGCTCAGAGAGCGGTTACCGGCCGTGCGCTGGACTGCCAGGGCCCAATCGGCATCCAGACCCGGACTGCTGACCGGTTTGGGAAGCCGCTGGCCGCGCTGAACACTCTCCAACGGCAAAACAGGACCGGTTGGGTTGTGCGGATCGGCGGATGTGTTTTCAGGGCTGTGATCAGGGCGGATTTGCCGGTCACCGCGCGTATGCGCGTTTTCAGTTTCACCGGCCGGCTGGCGGTGGGATGGGTTTGCTTTCTCAACCATGCGGCCCTCCAGGCGTTCAGGGACAGCAGAACTACCCTTATTATACAAATAAGAAAAACGCATGCAACCGTTTTGATCGCATGCGTTCTGGTAAAAGCAGTTTTGTTACCTGTGAGCTGTCCGGTGTGGTTAATTCCGGTCGAGACCCAGGCCGGCGATCAGCCGGTCAAGGTACTGGCGGGCGTTTTCATCGATCGGGAGGAGAGGTTTGCGGGTGGGTCCGCCGTAAAAACCGGTTTTATCCATGGCGTATTTCAAGCCGGGCACGCCGTATCCGCCGGTGACGGCAAAGTTGATTTCCATGATGCTGATCTGCAATCGGCGCGCTTTCTCCATATCGCCGGCGGCAAACGCGTTCATGATCTCTTTCAGGGGGACGGCAGCCACGTTGGAGAGGGCTGATATGCAGCCTTTAGCGCCGATGCTGAGGAATGGCAGCAGCGCGCCTCCGGTGCCGGCAAATACAATGAAGTCCGGCCGGGCCTGCAAGAGCAGCCCCATTTTGAGCACGTTGGAGCTGCTGTCTTTCATGCCGATGATGTTAGGGTGTTCCGCCAGGGCCATGAGCGTCTTGAGCTCAAAATCGATGCCGGTGAAGGCCGGAATGTTGTAGATCATCACCGGGATTGGCGAGGCATCGGCCAGGGCGCGGTAATGCGCCAGCAGGACGTCATGGGTCATATCCTTTTTGTAATAGTATGGCGGAACCACCAGCGTCGCCGCCGCGCCGAATTCCGCGGCTTTAAGGGTCAGCCGGATGGTATCAGGGGTGCGTTCCACGCCGGTGCCGGCAATCCAGATTTTACGGCTGTCTTTGAACACCTCCCCGCAGGCCTGCCAGAGCGTCAACCGTTCGTCATCTGAAAGATAGGGCGCTTCGCTGTTAGAACCCGGCAGCACCACACCGTCCAATGGTTGAGCAAGCCAACGGTGCAGATTGGAAACCAGCTTATCCACCGCGATATTTTCGTCCTGCTGAAATGGTACGGGAATAGGGGCAAACAATCCGGAAAGGTTCATGGGATCTCCTTGGAGAGCAGTTTTTTGTATCAGGATTTAGTGTTCCATCAATTTGAGCAGTTTTTCGGTGGCTTTGAGCCCGTGGCCGGTGAAAACGGATACAACCGCTTCGCCGTCCGCGCTGGATGGCAAATACCGGATCAAACCGGCGGTGATCGCCGCGGTGGTCGGTTCGATATACAGACCCTTGGCTGCCATACGGCGCAGCGTCTGCAGGATTTCATCTTCGGTGACGGCATAAAAGGTTCCGCCGGTAGAGCGCACCGCTTCAAGCATCTGTTTTCCGCGCACGGGCACAGCAATGGAGATGCCTTCCGCCAGCGTGGGCAGCGGATCAACCGTTGCCGGTACATCAGATCCGGCATGGAAAGCGGTGGCCAGCGGAGCGCAGTTGGCAGTCTGAACAGCGACCAGTTTGGGCATTTTGTGCGTGATGCCGGCCTTGAGCAGCTCAGAAAAGCCGATGTAAGTTCCCAGCAGCAGGCTGCCATGAGCGGCGGGTAAAACCACCGTATCCGGGGCCTGCCAGCCCAACTGTTCGCACACCTCAAATGCAAAGGTTTTTGTGCCGTGCAGGAAGTAGGGGTTCCAGATATGGCTGGCATAAAAGGTGTGCTGAGCTGTCTCCCAGATCGCCCGAGAGGTGTCTTCACGGGTGCCGGGCACTAAATTCAGACGCGCGCCGTACATGCGGATCAGCGCCAGTTTGCCTGCTGAAGTGGAGGCGGGAACAAAAATTTCGCAATCAATGCCGGCCGCGGCGCTGTAGCCGGCCACGGCGCTGCCGGCGTTCCCGGATGAATCCTCCACCACTGATTGGATGCCCAGTTCGCGGATTTTACTCATCATCACGGAGGCCCCGCGGTCTTTGAATGAGCCGGTCGGGAACAGGTGATCCTGCTTGATCAAAGCGGTCTTGCCGTCAAAATCCACTGGCAGCAGGGCGGTCATGCTTTCGCCCAAAGTGATCACACTGGCGGGCGAAACAGGCAGGGCTTCCTGATACCGCCACAGGTTGGCCGGGCGGGTTTCGATGAGCGGAATATCAAAGGTGGGTTCAAAGACCAGGTCAAGAAATCCGCCGCAGTCGCATCTCCAGCGCGGTTCATCGGTTGAATAACGGGTCTTGCATTGTGAGCAAATGAGTTCTTCCATCAAGTATCCATTCCGGTTCGTGTGATTTTTGGCGAATAAGTTCTGCGGAGCAGAACTTATTACCTTGCAGCTTTCTACCTTGCGGACATCCCTGCCGTGCACGGGCAGATGATGTTATTTGATGTTGATCACATACGTTAGATCCGGCGCGGCGGTGTTATCAGCCGGGCGTTCCGTCCACAAGGCAACGATCAACTTGGCCGGCAAGGCATCCACACGAATATCCTGGATCTCCGGGGTGTTGGCGTCCAGCATGTTACAGCCGCCCCCCAATCCGCAGTCACTGTTATGCTGGAGATGATGGTTGATCTGGATAACCTCACCCGGATAGATTTCACGCGAGATGTTAAGGGATTCATCGTACTTCACCCAGATGTAATTCATGTTGAAATCGCGCGCGTTGTAACCGATCAGATCGAAAGTCACATCACCCGGTTGATAGGTACGGGCGGTGTAATAATTGATGTCATCCAGATAGCTGGAAAGGTTGTAGGTTACTTCCACCCGGCTGCGTTCAGGCCACCAACGCAGGTTTTCCGGTTTCGCGGAATAGGGGAATGTGTCTTTTGACAGAACAGCTTCGTTGATCAGGCTCTGGTTCCAGAAATTCCCATCGCCCTGCCGCGAGTGGCTGGACAGGCCGGTGAATTCAGCCGAGATCAACAGATAAGGATTGAGGATCTGCAGGGATTCTGTGGAGAGACCGCTGGCGCTTTGTTCACCTGCTCCATAAAAATACCAGCCGGCTGTTCCCCACCAGGATAAATTGTTGTCGATCCCGTTGAACACCGTTCTGGCGGGTTCATAAGTGGTGTAGAGCAGCCACGGGAATTCCATCACGGCCTTCTGGCGCATCTCATACACCTGATCGCGTGACAGGCCATCCAGTTCCGCGCAATCTGCAATGGGAACACTGAGCGATTCAACCACGTAGTTACGGCCGATTGCCAGTGTGTTGGTATTTTGGGACAAAATGGGGTTCATGAACCGGGCTACCACCAGCAAGTAAATTAATATCAGGAAGATAAATACACCAACCCAGGTAAAAATCCGCTTTTGATAGCTCATTCTCTGTACAATGCACTCCCAATCTATTTATGTAACAGGTGGCGATACGATTGTACCTCAATTGGTCGCATTGCGAGTGCTCTGGCTGCATTCACAGTTTTTTTGAACCACAGACTGGACGGGGTTTTGAATCGCATATAATCAGGGTTGTGAAAGGAGAGACCCCATGCCTTTTGTCGATTTGATTTCCTCCCGCGGCAGCATCCGTGATTACAAGCCTGACCCTGTCGAACCCGAAAAACTGAATCTGCTTTTTGAAGCCGTGCGACTGGCTCCCAGCGCGGCCAATCGCCAGCCTTACAAGCTGTATCTCATCGCCACCGAGGGCCGCAAGGATGAACTGCGCCGCGTTTACAACAGCGACTGGTTTGTCCAACCTCCGTATGTGGTCGGTTTATGTTTGATCAATGACCTGGCCTGGAAACGATTGGGGGATGAGCGCAGCTATGGGATGGTGGATGCCGCCATCGCTTTTGATCATCTGATTTTGATGGCGACTGAACTGGGTTTGGGAACCTGCTGGCTGGCAGCGTTTGACCCGGACGCCGCTCGCAAAATATTACGGCTGCCCGATCATTTGACGCCGGTGCTGTTTTCACCGCTTGGTTATCCGGCGGCAGACCCCATGCCAAAACGCCGAAAATCCATCGAAGATCTGGTGGTGCAGATGTAGTGTGCAGGTGTGTATACACACCCGGTATTTCTTTATTTGGGAGCGGTGGCGGAGCGGTTCTTCCACGGGTTGGCGGCCAGATAGATGCCGGCCAGGATCAGCAGCCCGCCGATGATCTCAAACAGGGCCGGCGGCTCACCCAGCAGCAGCATGGCAAAAATGCTGGAGCCAATCGGCTCACCCAGCAGCGCGATCGAAACAAACGCGGCCGGCAGATACTTGAGCGCCCAGTTGAAACCGGCATGCCCCAGAGTTTGCGGGACCAACCCTAAAAGAATGAAATAAAGATAGGTCACCGGTGAATAGCCGGTGATTTTTTGTCCGCTTAGCAGAGCGGCGGCCATCAACGCAACAGCCGCAGTGCCAAAGACGGTGAGCGCATACGGCGGCAGCGCCATTTTCGCGCGCAGCTTGCGGCCAATGGCCAGATAACCGGCTACAAAGACGGCCCCTGAAAAAGCCAGAATGTTACCCAAAAGCCGGTTGGGGTAGATCCCCGGTTCACTCGCCGCGGATGCGCCGGTCCACTGACCGCCGAATGCTACCACCGCGCTGCCGGCCAGTGCAATCGCCATACCGGCCCACGCCAGACGGGATAACAGTTCCTTGAGAATGAAGGTGGAAATCAATGCCACCAGCAGCGGTGACATGCTCACCAGCACCACCGAACTGGACACGGTGGTGTATTCCAGCGAACTGATCCAGGTGCCAAAATGCAGCGCCAACAGAATACCCGATAATATCACCAGCGCCCATTCTCTGCGCGTCATCTGGCGTAAAGCCTGGCGATGATGTAGCAGCGCTGAAGGTGCCATCACCAGGGTGCCGATGGTTAAGCGCCAGGCGGCGATCATCAACGAAGGGGCTTCCTGCTGGGCGTAGCGCACCAAAACTGCCCCGCTGGATACCGCCAGTACGCTGATCAGCATCATCCAGCGAGGTGAAAAATGCTTTTCGCGGCTGTCTGAGAGGTTTGGCGCCTGGAAGGTTGTTTCAGGGGGTTCCATGATGCTCAATTGTAACGTGAAAGCGGTCTGCTACCTATGGATTTATGGGGGTGTGTAAACTCTGGCGGAATCTCGCTATAATATGAAAGACGCTGTTTTTTTCCAAAAGAGGGAACACAATGGAACCGTTTTCCGAACGGGAAGATCTGGCATATCTGCAGGCGGAACTGACGCGGATTGACCGGTTGATTCGCTTTGAGGTGCAGCGCTGGCAGGCATCCGGCCAAAACCTGGATGACCATTTCCGCGGGCTGTACATCACCGATGAAGAAGCCGGGGCGCTGTTGGACCGGCCGTTTGCCAGCAGTTGGGGGCAAACGGTTTCGGCCGCGCAGGACGAAGGGGATCAAAAACGCGCCGGGGAAGCGGAGACCTCACAAAGGATCCTCGAACGCTGTGAGGCGCAGGGGAGATTGCCCAACCTGGCGTATCTGGCTCGCACGTTTGGGCTGGATGCAGTGGATCAGGATATCCTGCTGATCAGCCTGGCCCCGGCGCTTGATTTACGCTATGAACGTTTGTACGGTTATCTGCAGGATGACGTGACGCGAAAACGACCGATGGTCAACCTGGCCCTGCAGCTTCTGACGGGGCCGGGTTTACAGCGTTACCAGATCTGGCCGCATTTTCTGGACGATGCACCGCTGTTCCGGCATCGCCTGATTGAAAAGGTGAGCGAGGGGAGCCGGCAGAGCCTGCTGAACCAGGTGCTGCATGTGGATGAGACGCTGGTCTCCTGGCTGCTGGGTCATTACAAACCCGGGCCGGAGCTTGAGGATGCCCGCCTTTTCCCGCCCGAGAACAGCGCGGTTGATCGACTTCTGGCGGGCGATGTGCTGGATTCGCTGACCTCGCAAAGCCTGTTTCAAACAGGAGGAGAACTCTGTTTGAGCACACTGGTGTTCTTGGGGGCTGATACCGCCCGCAAGGAAGCCGCTGCCCGTCAGTGCGCGTATCTGCTCAACCGCCCGCTGCTGTGTGTGAACCTGGGCCGGCTGGGTGATGTTGGTCGGAGATACGAGGATTATCCGGTTGAGCTGGTGTTCAGGTTGGCCCTGCGCGACGCGCTTCTCAACCGCGCCATACCGTTTATCAGCGGATTGGAGAGCCTGCTGCAGGAAGATGGGGTTCTTCCCACCCCGATTTTACAGCTTCTGGCAGGACACCCCGGTCTGACTATTCTGGATAGTCAAAAACCAGTGCAGCCGCGTGAAATGCCTGACGGTCACTCGTTTATCTGGTTTTCGTTCCACCAACCGCCGTTTGTGCAGCGGAAACAGGTGTGGGAGCATTATCTGTCCGCTGAGAGTTCGCTCTCACCCGAAGACCTCGACGCAATTGCCGGGCAGTTTCAGCTCACCACCGAACAGATCCATGACGCCTGTTTGACCGCCCGAGATGCCGCCGCCCAACGCGCCGAGCCGGTGACCGGTGCCGATCTGTTTCAGGCAGCCCGGGCTTACTCGAACCACCGGCTGATCAGCCTGGCGAAGAAAATCGATCCCCGTTATGGATGGGAGGATATCATCCTGCCCGCTGATCAGATCCGGCTGATGCACGAGATTATCAGCACGGTGCGCAGCCGGCCCGTGGTGCTGGAAGAATGGGGGCTGGCGAAAAAGCTGGCATCCAGTTCAGGGGTGGCGACCTTGTTTGCCGGGCCGCCCGGCACGGGAAAAACCATGGCCGCTGAAATCATCGCCCGCGAACTGGGGCTGGATCTGTACAAGATCGATCTCTCGTCGGTGGTCAGCAAATACATCGGCGAAACCGAGAAAAACATCAGCCGCATCTTTGAGGAAGCTGAAACCAGCAATGCCATCCTCTTTTTTGATGAAGCTGACGCGCTGTTTGGCAAGCGCTCGGAAGTGCGTGACTCGCATGATCGGTACGCGAATATTGAGATCAGTTATCTGCTGCAGCGCATGGAGGCGTATGATGGTGTGACCATCCTGGCTACCAATCTGCGCGCCAATCTGGATGAAGCCTTCACCCGCCGGCTGCAGTTCATCGTCGATTTTCCGTTCCCGCAGGAGGAAGACCGTCTGCGCATTTGGAAAGCGCTCTTTCCAAAGAACGTGCCGGCAGAGGAGGATCTCGATTTTCAGGAACTGGCTCGCAGGTATAAACTCCCGGGGGCAAATATCCGAAATATTATCCTGAGCGCCGTCTATCTGGCCGCTGAGGATGGGAAGCGGGTGAAAATGCAGCATCTCCTGCACGGAACTCATCGCGAACTGCAAAAGATGCGCCGCCTGATTGAGGAAGAAACACCGCCCGGTGAATAATTCGATAATTGCTGTAAATAATTAAGATAACTGTATTGCATGTTCGATTGAATAAGTGTATTCTAAGTATAGCGGTGAGCCTCTGCCAGTTATTCCGGCACATCGTTTCTTCCATCTCTAATTCACACTGATAAAAACATTGCTGGCGAGCGCAGTTGGCTCTGAATAATTCGGGTAACCCGACGAAATGGGTGGATCAATTTCACACCGCATCTTACCGGTATTTTCAGCATATCTGTTTTCTGTATCGATTTCGGCATATTTGATCATGTCTTGATCTTTCAGGGAGAGTAGATATGGCAGAACAGGAACGAAGTGTTCTGGACAGAAAATCGTTGGTCATTCACCCGGCGAAAACCGTTAAACCGCCTTTGCGAGAGCACGAACCCCAAACCCGTAAACAAACACTCCCCGGTATTCTGCGCCGGTTAGGCAACCGGAATATACAGCGCATCCTGCAGCGTTCCGGCGGTGATCCCCAACAGGTGGATGATGAAATCAGCAGCCGGATCAACCAGGAACGGGGCGGGGGAGCCCCGCTGGAGGACCGTTTGCAGATGCAGATGAGCAGCCAGCTTGGGTATGACCTGAGCGGCGTGCGCGTGCATAATACGCCTTCCTCCGATCAATTGAACCGGCAACTGGACGCGCGCGCGTTTACCACCGGACAGGATATCTTCTTCCGCTCCGGCGAATACAACCCGGGCTCATCCGGCGGGCAGGAACTGCTGGCGCACGAGCTGACCCATGTGGTGCAGCAGGGCACCGGGCAGGTACAGGGTACGGGCAGTATGACGGTGAATGCCCCGGGCGACCAGTACGAACAGCAGGCCGACCGGACCGCCGGCAGCCTGATGAGCAATTTGAACAGCCCAACCCCGGCCAGTGCAAATGTGGCCCAGCGGCAATCCCCAGAAGAGGAAGAAGAATCGCTCCAGGCCAGCTCTCTGCTGGAAGACGAGGAGCAGGTGGCCCAAACGCAGGAAGAGGATGAAGAGGAAAAAACTCAGCTAAAGCCCTATCAGCACTGAGGGATCTGGCTTTCAGGACATCACCGATAACAATCGAGCAAAACAGGAGCCCGTGGGATGATTGCAGATCTGGATGAGAGTATCAGGCAGTTATTGAGGCTGGATATGCCGGTCAAAAATGGCGAGATCGATATCGTCTTTGATCAGCCCCGCCGCGAGTGGAGCGCGCGCCTTTCCAAACCCACGCTCAACTTCTTCCTGTATGACATCCGCGAGAATACCACGCTGCGTCATCACGATATGGAACGCCTGGGCAACGGGCGTAACGGTGATCTGGCCAGCCTCAAACGTACCCCGTTCCGCGTAGATTGTTCGTACATCATCACCGCCTGGGCGGCCGACCCCGAGGACGAACACCGTTTGCTTTCCCGCTGTTTGCTGTGTTTGTTTCGCAACCCGGTTTTCCCTGAGCAGGCGTTGGTGGGCGGCTTGAAAAACCAACCGTTTGAGATCCAGGCGGCTCTGGCGCAATCAGACAAGTTCCGCAATCCGGCTGATCTGTGGAGCGCCATGGATAATGAGCTGCGCCCCAGCGTACCGTATATTCTGACCATCGCCATGGATCCATGGACGGCGATTACCGGACCGGTGGTCAAGACGCTCATCCTCAAACCCGGCCAGTCATCGGATGGGCGGCCGCTGCGGCGCATGCAGCAGGACGAAATGGATGACGCAATGAACTTCATAGGCGGTTCTGTGTTTGAGAAATCAGCAGACGGCGCCCCTCTGCGCGGAATTGAGGTAGCCATCAAAGGAACCGGACGCATGGCAGTCACCGCAGAAGACGGCAGTTTTGTGCTGGGCAGTCTGCCTGCCGGGCAGTATACGCTGGTTGCCTGGCTGCCTGACGGAAAAATCCGCGAAAAGAAGATCAGCGTACCGTCTGAAGAACACGACTATGACATTGTCGTTTAACTTTTTTTGGTCAGAATGTCCGCAGATATTATATGGGTCACATAAGCGTGTGAAATGGAGGTTCAATGGTTTCAGATCAAAGCCTATACAGGGCGCCCCCGTCCGTTTGAGATCATGATAGTTTCGCACATGGTTTGACAATCAACATACACCCTCAGCCAGGAATTCCTGGACACTTGATGGATTGGAGGAACGAAAATGGCGCAAACATATTTATCACCCGGTGTCTACGTTGAAGAAGTAGACCGAGGGACCAAGCCGATCGAAGCGGTGGGCACCTCACTGGCGGCCTTTCTGGGTATCACCGCCCAGGCCAGTTTGAAAGCCATTGATCCGACCGGCGCGAGGATACCGATTGAAACCCGGCTCAACAAACCCACGCTGGTGACGAGCTGGACCCAGTTCACCGATATCTATGGTGATTTTGTCAGCGGAGCGTATCTGCCATTCGCGGTGTATCAGTATTTCGCCAATGGCGGTAGCTCATGTTATGTGACCAGCCTGCGCGCGCTCGAAGAGGCCGCCGGGCCGGCGCCTGAGCTGGCGATCCCCGCCAAACCCAAAGGCACCGCCTTCAAGCTGGTGTCACTTGTGCCGGGTAAAAAGCTGGAAGTGGTGATCAAAGCCGGCGGGGAAGACGATTTCAGTATGAGTGTGGACGGTCAGACCATCCAAAAACTCAGCCTGAAAAAGGGCGAGAATTATGTGGGCGATGCCGGGTTCAAAGCCGTGAAAATCACCAATGTGGGAACCGGCTTGCCCGAAGAAGGGACATACACCCTGGGCGAGGTCGCGTTCCAACCCCTGACGGTGAAAGACTTCATCGGCGATGTCAGCGAACGCACCGGTCTGGGCGGCTTTGAAGCCATCGATGAGATCCGACTGGTGATCTGCCCGGATATCTTTGCCGGCTATGACGGCTCACAGGAAGCCAAAGAGCGGGTCAAGATGGTACAGGAAGCCATGATCGCCCAGTGCGAGAAGCTGCGCTACCGCTTTGCCATTTTGGATACCCCGCCTGGTTTGAACGCTCAGCAGGCCAAAGAATGGCGTGACTATATCAACTTCGACAGCTCGTATGCCGCGCTGTACTACCCCTGGGTTCAGGTGGCCGATCTCAGCGGGCAGGGCAGCACCCTCAAACTCGTGCCGCCCAGCGGTGCTGTGGCTGGCATCTACAACCGCGTGGATGCCGACCGCGGGGTGCACAAAGCCCCGGCCAATGAAGTGGTGTTGGGCGCCATCGATCTGGAACTGCGCCTGAGCAAGGCTGAACAGGATGTGCTCAACCCGCTGGGGATCAACTGCATCCGCAGCTTCCCGGCGCGCGGTATCCGCGTATGGGGGGCACGCACCCTCAGCAGCAACGGATCGTGGCGATACATCAACGTCCGGCGCCTGTTCATCATGGTGGAAGCATCCATGGAAACCGGCCTGGCCTGGGTGGTGTTCGAGCCCAACGACAGCATGCTGTGGTCGAAGGTCATCCGCGATGTGTCTTCCTTCCTGCGGGTCATCTGGCGCAGCGGTGCGCTGTTTGGGGCAACGCCCGAACAGGCATTTTATGTCAAATGCGATGAAGAACTCAATCCCCGCGAAATCCGCGATCTGGGGCAGTTGATCATTGAGGTGGGGTTGTCACCGGTGAAACCGGCCGAGTTCGTCATCTTCCGCATCAGCCAGTGGGCTGGAGCCAATGCGGAAGGTTAAGACCGGCTGCGCGTCTTTTCTCGCATCATAGGGAGTTTTGGAGGTTATTATGGCCGAACGAGAAGATCCCCTGATTGGGTTTCATTTCTCCATTGACTTACAGGGTGTGATCAAAGGATATTTCACCGAGTGCTCGGGACTGGGTTCGGAACATGACGTGGTCGAGTCAAAGGTGGTGACCGAACGGGGCCAGGAAGTGATTATGAAGATCCCCGGCCGCCTGAAGTGGGAGAATATCACACTCAAGCGCGGCATCACCAGCAGCATGGATATCTGGGATTGGCGCAAGATGGTGGAGGACGGCGACGTAGACAAGGCCCGCCGCGACGGCTCCATCACCATGTTCAACCAGAGCTTCAAACCGGTGGCGCAATGGAATTTTGAGCGCGCCTGGCCGGTGAAGGTCACCGGTCCACAGCCCAAATCCGACAGCAACGAAATCGGGATTGAAGAACTGACCATTGCACATGAATATATCAAGCGCGTCAAATAGACGCCAGTACAGGTGACGGGGCCAGTTTATTTTTTATCAGGCCCCGTCACCACCTGAATAATGGGATACAGCATGGCTCAAACAGTGGAGTTCGATTTTGTATTACCGCGCGGTTTCTGTTCCGCCGACGGGGCGGTGCATCGTACCGGCAGGATGCGGCTAGCGGAAGCGATTGATGAAATTGAGGCGCTCAATGACCCGCGTGTGCAGGCCAACGAGGCGTATTTGCCGGTGATCCTGTTCAGCCGGGTGATCACCAGCCTGGGCAGTTTGCCTGTGGTGTCGCCGCAGATCATCGAACGGCTGTATGTGGCTGATTTCAGCTACCTGGAAGACCTGTACAGCCGCATCACCGGGTCGGAGAGCGTCACCGTGGCGGCCACCTGCCCGTATTGCCAGGGGCAGTTCAGGCTGCAGGTAGCCCCGCTGAACCCGGCCGCTCAATTGGGAGAGTGACATGCCGGTTGAGATTGATTCTGTCAGTTCCAGCGTGCATGTGTCTGCCGGTGCAGGAGATGAGGTGGTGCTCACACCTGAACTGATCAAACTGGTGACCGAGCGGGTGTATGCCCTGCTGGTGAGAGATTTGCAGATTGATCAGGAGCGGCTGCGGATCAATAAGAACCCGTTTGGGTATAAAGGATACCGGAGATGAGTGATCGGCCTTCCGTGGTGCTGTCAGAATTTCGCTTTACCGTTGAAATTGACGGGATGAACTGGGGCGCTTTCACGGAATGCACCCTGCCGGTCATCGAACTGGAGACCGAAAATGTGAAGGAAGGCGGTCTGAACGCGTATGTGCACACGCTGCCCATGGCGATCAAACCTTCGACTATCACGCTCAAAAATGGGATCGCGGCACTGCAAACACTGAACGACTGGATGGCGGATATTCTGCAGGGCACCATCACCCGAAAAAGCGTCACGGTCAAGATGCTGGATCTGAAGAGCGAAACGTATCTGACCCTCACGCTCAAGGATGCCTTCCCCCGCAAGTGGACCGGCCCTTCGCTGCGCACCGATTCCACGCTGGCCGCGCTGCAAAGCATTGAATTTGCCGGCGGCGAGCTGACTGTTGAATACGCCTGATCAGGGATGCCCATGAAGCTGAGAAATCCTTTCATCCGCAGGATAGCCCGTCACCTGAACGTTTCCACGCTGTTCAGGCGTCCGGACCCTGCTGTGGATGAATCGACGCGGCGGTCGGTTTATTCAAAGGTGCCAGGTACCGGCGGGGCTGCTCCTGCGGTGGCTGTGCTGCTGCCTGAAAGCAGGATGCTATCGCTGCCGTTGGGGTACGCCGTAGGCGCTCCGGAGATCCTTCCGCCTATACCGGGCGAAGTTTCAGGAGCAGACGAAACACAACAGACGCAAGAACGTATTCAACAGGCTGAACGGTATACTCAACCTGCTCCGCGAACGGTTCAAACCGCCCCTATGGTTCAGAAGACTTCCCGGCCTGTTGTTCCGCCAGCGATACAAACCGGACCGGGCGATGTGCCCACCGATGCGCTCTCACGCGAATGGCCGCGTTTACAGGCCATCATGCGCGGGCATGAAGCGGTTCAAAACACCGCGATCGAAAATTCACCGGCTCCGGCAGCGAGCCCAACCGCCCCAGCGACCAAGACGCGGATCATCAATCCACCCTCAAAACCGGTTGTGATGGAGATGGATCAAGACCGGGGCGTTCGAACGCCTGGCAGTCCAGCAACCCTCGCATCTACCCCGCAACAGAGCGCGCCTGTACCGCAGACCCCTGTACAGGCGAAAATGGAGTCGGCCGGTTTGACAGGCGAACCCGAAACGCCCTCTCTCGCATCAGATGATCTGATTCCAGAACAAACGGAACCTGTTTCATCATCCGTACCACCAACAGAATCACCTTCCTCACAGGTTGATTTGCCGCCCCCGCCGCCGTCCGTTGGCGGATTGGACGATACCGTTCCGGGATTTCACCCGGCAGATTTGACGCGCCAACCAGCCCAATCAACCACCCAAAAAGCTGATCTTGGCGGTGAGTCCAAACAAACATCGCCGACCGCCCAACCCACAGCGGTGGCAGAACCGGCGGCCAGGGCTGTACCGACTGGAGCAGCCCCAACCCTGCCGCCCCGCCAAACAGCACCGGAGGTTGCAGAACGAAAACCGCTCCAAGAGGTCTGGCCGGTGCAGCGGCAGGCGGATACCCAGCTTACACCAGCACAAATCACTCCAATGGAATCAGAACAATTCCCGGCGGCTGAAGATGCCAACGCGATGCTCCCCGATCTGCAGCAAATCCGGCAAATTGAATCTGCTCTTGAGGGGGTGGCGGTCAGTCAGCCGACTGACAGCCAGGTGGAGTTGATCACGCCCAGGCGTCCGCGCCCCGGCACCCCTTTACAGGCTAAGCCGGTCAGCCAGCCCGCGGATGTTCCTCAGTCTACACTGAAAACCCCGGCTGAGAAACAGGAGATGCCGGAGGGTGCATCCCCTGAAACGGTTGTCCATCAGACGCCTGCGGCTTCTGCTCCGCAAACCGGACCGGTTTCATCCGCCAGTACACCGGCCGAACCGCCGCAAATGGTGGAGACGGAGATCGGCCCGTTGCCGGCCGATTTATGGCAGTTAATGGGGGCAGAACCGCCGGCCGGGCGTGTTATCCCCGCCGGGCACCCGGTTGAGACATCGGTCGTTCACCGGGCGGAGCAACACCCTAAAAGCCCGACCGATCAGCCATCCATTTTCGATGAAGCAACCTTGCCGGCTGTTGAGGCAGAAACACAGTACGAACTGCCATCCACCTCACCGAAAGGGAAGACCGAAAGTGTGCTCCGCACCATCACTCCACGGATCCAGCGCACCGCACAGGTTGGTGAAGTGGAGACCGAAGTCTCCCAGGAGCCCTCCGGCGGCGAGACAAACCCATCCAACGGGGGGCAGGCAGCCGATTCTACTCAGGCGCAGGGCGAACAGCAGCAAAACGCGCAGCTTTCACCGGCTGCCGTCGATAAACTGGTCAGGGAAGTATATGCCCAGATCAAACGGCGCTTCAGCATTGAACGCGAGCGCCTGCACAAGGATTAATTAACGCAAGGATACTGTTTATGGCCAACACACGCGGTGATCTGGTTCCAGCGCAAATCTATGAAGTCGACGACTCAGGCGAGAAGAAGAGCGGCGGAGTTTGCATCGACTGCATGTTCAATCCGTTTGAATACACGGTCACCAAGGCCAACCAGTATGAAGAGAAATCGCGCAATCGCTCGGATGTGCCGGAAGTCGAGTTCAAAAAGGCCGGCCCACAGTCACTCAAGCTGGATCTGGTATTTGACACTTACGAAAAAGATGAAGACGTCAGCCTGCGTACCAATGAGTTGTGGAAGCTGATGGAAGCCAAAACACGCCAGGAAAGCGGGCGCAACAACAAGGTGCCCCCGCCCGAGGTGGCTTTTGAGTGGGGCGTCTTCAAGTTTGTATCGGTCATCACCAACATGACCCAGCGTTTTACCCTGTTCAAGCAGGACGGCACGCCGGTGCGCGCAAAGGTGGAGGTGACATTCACCCAGCATAAGGATGTGAATGATTATCCCGCGCAGAACCCCACTTCAGGAGGTGGGCCGCTGGAAAGGGTGCGCACAGTCATCGCCGGCGACCGCATGGACACCATCGCTTTTTCCGCTTACGGCGATTCCACCAAATGGCGGCTGATCGCCGAGCACAATCACATCGATAATCCATTTGCCCTCCGCCCAGGAGAGCATATATCCATACCGATGGAGTAACGGACAGAGGCTATGCCTGAAGAGACATCGCTCGCCAGCCAGGTGAGCATCAAGGTGGACGGAAACGAGGTTCAAAGCGACACGATGGGCAAGCTGGCCGCCGTGATGGTCGATCAGCACGCCTTTCTGCCGGCCATGTTTACCATCCGCTTTTATGACGCCGACCTGTCCATCACCGACAGCGGGCCCTTCAACCTGACCAAGCCGGTGGAGATCGCCGCGAAAGACGCGGATAACAACATCATCATCCTGATCAAGGGCGAAATCACTGCCCTGGAACCCGAGTTCGGCGAGAGTATGATCCCTGAATTTGTGGTGCGCGGTTACGATCAAACCCACCGCCTGTACCGCGAGACGCGCAGCCGCGCGTTTGTGAACGTAAAAGACAGCGACCTGGCGCAGCAGATCGCCGGGGGGCTGGGCCTGCAAATGCAGGTGGATGCCACCCAGACCGTGTACGATCACGTCTGGCAGAGCAATCAGACCGATCTGGGATTTCTGATGCAGCGCGCCTGGCGCATCGGCTACGAGTGCTATATCGACGACCAGAAACTATACTTCCGCAAACCACCCAATGATGAGCAGGCTGCCATCACCTTGGGGTGGGGGCAGGATTTGAAGAAGTTTACCCCGCGCATGACCCTGTCGGAGCAGGTGGATGAGGTGGTGGTGCGCGGTTGGGATGCCAAAGAAAAACGAGGAATTGTGGGGCGGGCCGATACGGGCAGCCTGTACCCCGCCATTGAAGAAGATAAGAATGGTCAGGCCTGGGCGCACGATTTTGGCACCGGCAAGAAGATCGTGGTGGATCAGCCGGTGGTCAGCCAGGCCGAAGCCGATGTTCTGGCCGCCGCCCGGTTGGACGAGATCAGCGGGGCTTTTGTGGATGCGGAGGGGATGGCCACCCGCCGCCCGGATATCCGGGCGGGTAAAAAGGTAAAGCTGGAAAACCTGGGCAATCGTTTCAGCGGTGAATATTTGGTGACCAGCGCGGTGCATCACTACACCCCCGAAGGATTGACTACTAACTTCCGCGTCAGCGGCTCGCGGCTGGGTCTGCTAAGCGAGATGGGCAGCCCGGAGAGCGTGAAGCCGGTCTGGAACGGGGTGGTGATCGGGCAGGTGACCAATACCGATGATCCGGAAGATCGCGGGCGGGTGAAACTGAAATACCCCTGGCTGACCACAGATGTGGAAAGCGACTGGGCCAAAGTGCTGGGCATAGGGGCCGGCCCGAATTGTGGTTTGTATGTGATCCCGGCCGTGAATGATGAGGTGCTGGTGGCATTTGAACACGGCGATATTCACCGGCCGTATGTACTGGGCGGGTTGTGGAGCCAGAATGCGGCCATCCCGAACAGCGCCTCGGCTTCCGCCGGCGATGAAGCGAAAGTGCGCGTGATGCAGTCTATCGACGGGCATATCATTGCCATGTATGACAATGACCAGAAAAAGATCGAGATCCTCACCAAAGACGGCCGGAAAATCACACTCAGCGACGCCGACCGCAAGATCATCATAGAGAACAGCAACGTGACCCTCACGCTGGAAGAGAGCAATCTGAAAGTGGAAGCGGTTTCGAATATGACCCTTGAAGCCCGGCAGATCAAGCTTTCGGCTTCCACCGGCATCGAGATCGACGGCGGCGCGAAAGTGGATATCAAGGGCGGTCAGATCAATTTGAACTAGAGGTGCAGTTATGGGGCAGCCCTTAGCCAAACAGGGGGATACAGTAGTCGCGGTGGATATCCATATCGTGATGGTGCCGTCACCCTCCGGAACGGTTCCCACGCCGCTTCCGCATCCCTTTAACGGTATCATCAACGGCAACCTGAGCTCCAATGTGTTTGTGGGAGGGCGTCCGGCTGCCACGGTGGGCAGCACGGCCAACAACACCCCTCCTCACATCCCCACCCCGCCTGGCACCGCTTTTCAAATCCCGCCCACCAATCAGGCCAACATCATCATCGGCAGCGCCACGGTCAAAATCAACGGGCGGATGGCTGCCCGTAACAACGACACGGCCCAAACCTGCGCGGACCCCGTCCCCAATACCAGCGGCAAGGTGATCGCGGCCGGAAACGTGATGGTAGGAGAATAAGCATGACCCAAAAAAGTACCGGCGCCGAAGAAATCATTGGTAAGGGCTGGAGTTTCCCGCCGCAAATCGACCGGCAGGGGGGCATCTCGCTGACCAATGAGCGCAATGAGCTGGATCAATCGATCCTGATCATTTTGAGCACCTCGCCGGGACAGCGGGTGATGCGCAACAGCTTTGGCTGCCGATTGCAGGAACTGGTATTTGCCCCTAACAACAGCCATACCGCCGCGCAGGCCCGCCGTTACGTGGAAGAAGCGCTGGGCATGTGGGAACCGCGCATCATCGTCCATTCGGTGACTGTGGCCCCTGACCCGCAGGCGGATAACCGGCTGCTGATCTCCATTGAATATGAAATCAAGGCGAACCACGACCGCCGCAGTCTGGTTCACCCGTTTTATCTCATCCCGGAAGAACCCCGCCAGGAAGCCCGGAGGTAACCATGCCAATCCCCTATCCACCCCTGGATGACCGCAGATTTCAGGACATCGTCGACGAAGCCAAAAAACGCATCCCGCACTACTGCAAAGAATGGACCGATCACAACGTTAGCGATCCGGGTGTGACCATGATTGAATTGTTCGCCTGGATGACCGATATGCTGCTGTACCGGTTGAATCGGGTGCCCGAACTGCATTATGTACGCTTTATGGAGATGCTGGGCATCACCCTGAAGAGCCCTCAACCGGCCAAAGTACCGGTGACCTTCTGGTTGTCAGCCCCGCAGACCGGGCAGGTTACCATCCCGGAGGCCACCGAGGTGAGCAGTATTCAGACCGAGCGGGAGCGGCCGATTATCTTCTCGACCGATGAGGATCTGGTCATCCACCCGCCGGTGCTGAAAAAAGTGTATTCACGAATGACATCCTCCTCCGGTGATAAAAAATCGCTGGTGGAGCATAACCTGCGCAGACTGGAAGCGGGCTTTGAGGGCGGCAACATATTCACCGAGCTGCCGCAACTGGATGACGCCATCTACTTTGGTTTTGAAAACGATCTCAGTTATCACATCCTAGGGTTTGAGTTTGACTTCGATCCGGCCGGCGGGGCGGGCATTGATCCCACCATGCCGCCCTATGTTTGGGAGGCATCCATCAGGGGTGAAGGCGCCCATTGGGAGACCTGCGCGGTGGAGATGGATACCACCCGCGGCATGAACGGCTCCGGGCGTATTCAGATTCACCTGCCGGCAGTCGGAAAGCAGGAGGTCAACCAGGAGAGTATGTACTGGGTCCGCGCCCGGGTGGTGGACCTGTCGGAGCAGATGCGGCGTGACGGCGCCCGGCCATACCGGTTATCACCGCGCCTGCGGAAAATGAGTGCAGGTTCCTGGGGCGGTACAGTGCCGGCCACGCATGCCCAGATCGTCCAGAACGAATTTTTGGGCCGCAGCGACGGGACGCCCGGGCAGCGATATTTTCTGAAACATCAATCGGTGCTTCTGCGAAAACCCGGACAGGCGCTGATTGTGCAGCCGGATGGCGAACCGCAGCAGGAATGGCAAGAGGTGACCGATTTTGCCGATTCGTGGGCAAACGATCAGCACTTTACCCTCGACAACGTCAGCGGCGAGCTGCGTCTGGGCCCCGCCATCCGGCAGCAGGACGGCACCATCAAGCTGTACGGCGCGGTTCCGCCTCGCGGAGCTAATTTGCTGTTCTCGGCATACTGTTACGGCGGAGGGCAGGAAGGCAATGTGCAGAAGGGCATTCTCACCACACTGAAGACTGCTATCCCCTATGTGGCGCGGGTTTCCAATCGCTTTGATGCCTCCGGCGGTCTGGACGCGGAGACGCTTGAATCGGCCATGATGCGAGCCCCGCAGGTGCTGCGCTCGCGCGGCCGGGCGGTCACCGAGGCTGATTTTGAATTTCTAGCCCGCGAAGCGCTGCCGGCATGCATCAGCCGGGTGAAATGTCTGCAGCCCACCCCCGACGAGGCTGGGCGGGTGATCCCCGGGCAGATTTATCTGCTGGTGATCCCCAGTGTGGCCCGGCCGGAAGGCTATCTGAGCGAGGAAATGCTCACCCTGCGCAAAGAAGATATCGCGCTTCTGTCGGCTTATGTAGATGACCGGCGGCTGCTGACCACCAAGGTGGATATCCGCCCGCCGGCTTATCATTGGGTATCCGTCAAGGTGCAGCTTCGTGAAAAACCCGGGGCGCGTCACAGCGATGTGGAGCGGGATGCCCTCTCGCGGCTGTACCGTTATCTCAACCCGGTGGTGGGTGGAAACGACGGCAAGGGCTGGAAGTTCGGTCGCGATTTGTTCGCGTCGGATGTGTATCAGGCTTTGCAGGGCATCCCGGATGTGCAGTTTATCCGTGCTTTGGAGATGCGCGCGGCCAAACCCGCCACTGGTGAACCGGCCGGTGATCCGATTGATACGATGGAACTGGTGGCGCACGGGGTGATCGCCTCCGGCAAGCATCAGATTGAGTTCATCTAAGCGGCGCAGGGAGCAGGCTGAAAGAGAACCATCCATGACCAGAAAATTCCTCTTCAAATTGCAGCTCCAGGGCCCCGATTTTTCGCGTGAGGTGATTCTGAACACAGGGATTACCTCGCTTGGGCGCGATCCGGGCAATGACATCCATCTGGCATTCCCGAAGATTTCACGCAAGCACGCGATTTTTGAATGTCTGGAGGCCGTTTGTTTGCTGCAGGATCTGGGCAGCGCCAACGGTACGCTGGTAAACGGTAATCGCCTTGAGCCCAACATTCCCACACCCATCAACGATGAAAGCGAGATTTTGGTGGATGTGGTCAGCATCCGCCTGAAAACCGAGGTGGTGGATGTGCCCGATCAACCGTTGAATGAGCCAACCCAGGATACCGTCTCCAAGGCACGGGCGTTGGAGCAGGCACAGATCCAGCAGGCGGAGGGGGAAGGGACGAGATCCGCCGGGGCAGTTGAAGCGCCGGTGGCGGAACCGGTTGAATCGCCCGCAGAGCCGGTTGTGAGTGAACCGGCAGAAAAAAAGGAAAAGCAGCGTGCCCCTGTGAAGAAACAGGAACCGCCTGTTCCGCCATCACAGCCGCCGCGGGAACCGAATATCAGAGAGCAGCCGGTTTTCGAGGAACCTGACCGACAGGCGATCATTCCGCCGGGCCTGTCGATCGACAGTGTTCGCTTGCTGGACTATCTGCCGGGCATTTATCACACCGAGTTTATGAATCATTTCATGGCGTTATTTGAATCGATCCTGCTACCGCTGGAATGGAATATCGATAATTTTGATCTGTTCCTATCACCGCGAACCGCGCCAATCCAATTCCTGCCCTGGTTAAGCGACTGGTATGAAATTGTCTTCGACTCTTCCTGGCCGGAAGAGAAACGTCGTCTGTTGCTCACCGAAGCGCATGAAATCTACGCTCGCCGCGGGACGCGCTGGTCACTGTGCCGCCTGCTGGAGATCTATACCGGCCAGACCCCGCAAATTTTTGAATTTGAAAAAGATCTGGAACCGCACACCTTCAAAGTGGTGCTGAAAGCGGACCCGGCGCTGGACCGCGCCCTGCTGATACGGCTGATTAACGCCAATAAACCCACGCACACATCCTACCGCCTGGAAATGACAGGTAACTGATGAGTTGACCTGAACGGAACGGCTTTTTCGATTGAGGAGATTATGGAAAAACTTGTCGGACAGACGCTGAATCGATACAAACTGGTAAAACTGCTGGGACAGGGCGGTATGGGCGCGGTGTTTAAAGGTTTTGATGTGGCCCTGCAGCGTGACGTGGCTGTCAAGATCATGCATCCTCATTTTGCCACGCAGCAGAACTTTCAGGAGCGCTTTTTGCAGGAAGCCCGCACGGCTGCCCAAATTGATCACCCCGGCGTGGTGAAAGTATACGATTTTGGCCAATCACAGGGCAGCCTGTATATTGTGATGGAGTTCATCCCCGGGGATAACCTGGGGCAGATGCTGCGCATCCTGAAAAAACAGCAGCGCTGGATTGTACTGGACGAAGCGCTGCATATTATCCGGCTGACGGCGCTGGCGCTGGATCATGCCCACAAACGCGGGGTTCTGCACCGCGATATAAAGCCCGATAACATCATGCTCAAACCACAGCCGAGCGAATCACTGCCCTACACGCCGGTGGTCACCGATCTGGGGCTGGCGAAGCTGGCATCCGGCGGGGTAGCCACCCAGGAGGGCACCTCCATGGGTACGCCGGCTTATATGGCTCCCGAGCAGGCGCTGGGTGAGAAAACCGATGCGCGCTCGGATGTCTATTCGCTGGGCGTTCTGTTGTATGAACTGGTGTGCGGCAAACTGCCGTTCCCTGCCAGTACCCTCTCGGAGGCCATCCGCTATCATGTAAAA
>CAZHMZ010000006.1:712-16002 GCA_964532655.1 uncultured Anaerolineaceae bacterium | reverse complement strand
CCATACAGTGCGGCCAAATATCGACCCGCAGTTGGAGGCGGTGATCCTCAAGGCCATGGAGAAAGACCCGAACAACCGCTATCCGGATGCCAAAAGCCTTGCCGATGCCCTGCAAGCGGTGATCGAAGCCACCCCGGCAGCCGCAGAAGCGGATTACAAGGCCACGACGGTTGAGGAAAGCCCCAAACCGGAACAGGAGCGCGCTGCTGTCTCATTGGTTACCCAGTATCAGGCCAGCCTGGAATCAGAACGCGGGGATTCGATCCTGGAAGAATTTGGTTCGGCGGGAGAATTGACCGAAAACAAAATCCAGGTCATGCAAACGGGCGGGGCTCCGCAGACTTTTCCCGTCAAATTAACCGGCATGACCATCGGGCGCACGGCAGGAAACGACATCCCCATCAATGATCAGCAGGCATCGCGCAGCCATGCCCGTATTGAATGCCGGGACGGCAATTTTTATGTGCTGGATCTCAACAGTACAAACGGCACCTATCTTGGCAATACCCGCCTGCTACCCGGTATCGCCGAAATCTGGACCCCCGATAAAGCCCTGCGCGTGGGTTCCACCTGGTTCCGGCTGGTGCTGGCCGATACCACCTCCAAAGCGGCTTACGGTATGCCGCCGGCAGGATCCATGGCCGGGCGATCCGGCACGGTGGTGGACCCCAACCTGGTTCAGTCCAGCGCCGGGCAGGGCAAGGTGGGGGTGTATCTGGAGAATACCGAATTGAAAGTGGAGCCCGGCAGCACCACATCGGCCACGCTGGTACTGCTCAACCAGGGCTCGTTGGTAGATCACTTCAATATCATCGTTCAGGGCGTACCGGATACCTGGCTGGCCACCAAACCGCGGCCCATCCAGCTCATGCCGGGAGATCAGCAGGAAGTGAATCTGGTGTTCAACATCCCGCGTACGGCTGAGGCCCGGGCAGGCCGTTATACGATGAACATCCGGGTAGCCAGCCAGAGCACACCTGACCAGGCTGTTAATATCAGCGCGGTGCTCTCGGTGGGGATCTTCTCCACCTTTTCGTGCGATTTTTATCCCCGGCAAATTCATACCAACCAGATGGCCCGTCTGACCATTCATAACAAAGGCAATTCGCGCGAGATCTTTGCCGTCAAACTGCGTGACCGGGGGGATGAGCTCCGCTTTGAGCCTGCTAATGCCAATGTGCAAGTACCGGAAAATGGATCGACCACCACGCCGTTTAAAGCCATCGCGCGTAAGCGGCGCTGGGTGGGGCAGGCCAAAACGCACGCTTTCAGCGCCGAGGTGATCTCCGGGCGCGGAGAAAATCAAACGGTTAGCGGCGAGGCCATCAGCAAGGCGCTTTTACCGCCCTGGCTGCTAACCATTTTGATCGGGGCGGCAGTGGTATTATGTATGGCAGCGGCGTTGATTGGCAATTCCATTCTGCAGGCCAACAAGGCGTCCACCCAAACCGCGGTGGCGTTTATCGGCGGCCTCACCGAAACCGCTGCCTCCGGCTTGTCTGCGGCCATCGAAGGCACCCAGCAGGCCTGGCAAACAGCCACAGTGCTGGCTCAAACCTCCCAGGCTGAAGGCGATGACGACGGCGATGGTCTGACCAATATTGAAGAACGCAATCTGGGCACCAGCCCGACCAACCCGGATACCGACTCAGATGGGTTGACCGACGGTGAAGAGGTGAATATTCAGGGCACCAATCCGAAGAACAATGATACCGACGGCGATACATTACTGGACGGACAGGAGGTCAATGAACTGCACACCAGCCCCAAGCTGGCCGATACCGATAGCGACGGCATCAATGATAATGTGGACCCCGATCCGGGCAAGCCGCCAACCATCACCCCCAGCCCCACACCCACCCGTGAACCCACCCTCACACCAACACCCACTCTCACACCCACACCCACCAAGACGGCGGTGCCTGGCACCCTGGAAGATTTCACCGGATCATGGGGAAATATTGAGGATAACGCCACCGGATTGATCACCCTGTATGTGACCAAGGTGGATGAAGACCTGGTTTCATTTCACGCGTATGAAAAATGTGATCCGGAAAACTGTGATTGGTCGGCTATGGCTGGCGGAGATATCTATGTGCCCTTCACACCCCCCGAACTGCAGGGTACCTACGACTTTGGCTGGCGTTCTATCAGCATCACCATTAAACGCTTTGGCGAAAAATTAATGGTGGAAACATACGATACCAGCAACTCGCAGACCCGCACATATGCCATGGAACGGCTGACGTTCTTCTTTGTGCCGTTGTATCAGATCCCGCACGATTTCATACTCAAACCTACAGCAACCCCTCCGTAATGGTAAACAGGTAAATATATCTTTGGCTGCCCGGACCTGATCCCTGTCCGGGCAGCTTTTTGATTATTGTCCCTGAATCACAAAATGGCCGTCGCGATAAAATACCTCGCCGTCAGCCGTAATTTCACCGGAGCGAATTTCGCACACCATGTCCCAGTGCAGGCTGGAAATGTTCTTCGAACCGATTTCCGAAAAGCCATTGCCCAATGCCAGGTGGATAGTTCCGCCAATTTTCTCATCAAACAGCAGGCTTTTGCTGAATTGTTTGATACCGTAATTTGTGCCGAAGGCAAACTCACCCAGATAGCGGGCGCCGGCATCCACTTCCAGCATCTCCAGCAGAAAATCTTCATTCTTCTGCGCTGAGGCGTGGATTACTTTCCCGTCCTGAAACTCCAATCGGATACAGGAAACTTCGCGTCCGTTCTCGATGGCCGGATAGGTAAACTCGATCCACCCATTGGCTGAATCTTCCACCGGGCTGGTGTAAATTTCACCGCCGGGCATATTTGACTCGCCCCCGTCATTTAGAAAATCCCGCCCCTCGATGGACAGATGCAGATCCGCATGCGGACTGAGGATGTGAATGTTTTTCTTCCCATGTAGATAGTCGGCATACTGCTGTTGATGTTGTTTCACTTTTTGCCAGGCGGTAACTGCATCAGGCTGATTGGCCAGGGTGGCGGAGTAAACAAAATCTTCGTACTCCCGCAGGCTCATTTCCGCTTCCTGAGCATACGATTGACAGGGATACTGCGTCCCCACCCACTTCAAAGACCCGGCTGCCATGCGCTGCGAGAATACCTGCATCAACTGTTGAGCAGAGGATTGTTGGATGCGTGATCTTTCAGCAGGGATCCGGCTGAGTGCCTTCACATTCCGGGTGCCCCATACACTGATCACAGCGTCGGCCTTGCTGTAAACCAACTCCCACAGCGGAGAGACCCATTTAAGCTGATCTTCTGAAGCTGAACGCATGAAGCTCTCATCCAGCGCTTCGGAGAAGAACTGAATGGTGGGGTAGCCTCCGGCTTGAACAATTTTGTCTTGTATTTGATTTATGAGTGGTTCGGCGATGACGTTGCCCAATACAGCCACCCACTGTCCCGGTTGTACTTTGACACAGTAGTTGACCAAAATATCGGCTAAATTGGTTTGACGAGGATCAGACATGGGCGTTATCCTTTTCAGAGGGGGTCGATTCCATCGCATTCATTGTAACCTGCCTGAGATTTTTTGACTCGAGGAAGAAACAAGTGACTGTTATAATACATGCTGTCGTAGTCGATTTATCCAGATTAATAATTTCTCTCTATGCCTTCTATCGAGTTATACCGTCAGACTCTCGCGAAGATCGATGATTGGGATGCGTATCTGCAATCTGAATCCCGGCTGCCGGGTGCGCGTTCTAACCTGGAACTGATGTATGCCGTCGCTGACCTGGCATCTGAGCAGAACATCCAACGCTGGCTGGATCTGACGCCCACGGATGCCCCGGAAAATACCCCGGCTTGTTTTCTGGCTTGCTGCGGGGTGATCAGCCTGGGGCGGTTACTATATGAGGGAAACGCCGCCTGGTTTCAGGTGTTGCGTCAAAAGGCCAATGATCCACGCTGGCGTGTGCGAGAATCGGTGTGTATGGCGCTGCAGAGGTACGGCAAAGAACAAATGGATTCTTTACTGACAGAAATGCGGCGATGGTCTGAAGGCACCTTGTTGGAGCAGCGCGCTGCAGCGGCAGGCTTATGCGAACCGGTCTTGCTGAAATCATCTCAACAGGTAACCGAAGTGTTGGGGATTCTGGATGAGATCACACACAGGATGTGTCAGGTCACCAACCGCCGTCAGGATGACTTCAAAACGTTGCGGAAAGGGATGGCTTACTGCTGGAGTGTGGCCGCAGCATCCCTTCCTGAAATCGGCAAAGCGATGATGGAACGTTGGATGGGGTCAGCGGATGCGGATATCCGCTGGATCCTGAAGGAAAATCTCAAGAAAAAACGTCTTCAAAAAATGGACCCTGTCTGGGTGCAGCAGTGGATACAGAATATGGAGGACATGAAATGACCGACCGAGGATACGAGCTTTCCGCGCAGTTTTATGATTTGTTTGATCGCAAACCCAACATCAACTTTTACTACTTTTATGCTTCTCAGGCTGGCGAGTCACTGGATATCGGCGCAGGCACAGGTCGGATCGCGGTGCCGCTGGCGGAATTGGGCTGCCGGCTGGTATGCGTGGAACCCTCTGGGGCCATGCGCACTCAGCTTCAACTGAAACTGGATCAGCAGCCATCACTGCAGGAGCATATCAGTATTGTACCCACCGACGCCGCATCGTTCAGGCTGGGAAAAACCTTCCCGTTGGCTATGATGTCGGGCAGTTTCCGGCATTTTCTAACCGATGAAGAACGCCGGAACGCATTGGCGAATATCTCATCGCATCTCAAGCCCGGCGGCAGCCTGGTTTTTGATGTATCGCTGGGTATGATGAAAGACAGCCCGCTTTCACCCGCGGGTGAAGTGCAAATCGAAAACGGCGAGGTGCGCCGGTCCTGGTCGACCCGGGTATTGCCCGAAGGTACCCTGCAAGTCACCTTTGTATTTGAAACATATCAAAATGGGAAGATGGTCGAACGGATTGTGCAGGGCGCAGTTCAGGGGATTATCACCCGCGAACGAATTCACCAACTGCTGCAGGAAAACGGCCTGACGGTGGTGAATGAATATGCCGATTACGATTTCCGGCCGTATGAAGAAGGCAACGATTTGCTGATGATCGAAGCCGTCAAGCAAAACTGATGTAAATAGAAACCCATTTAGGTTTTTCTAATCCATACCCGTTATCATGAAAGGGGAATGGATCATTTTCATTAGTGTTTACGAAAGGAAAAATATGACATCACAGACTGCCACGAAATTTGAGTTGACCTACGGCTCAATGTACAACCCGCCCAGTGAACTGCATGACCGTTTCGATCAGGAGATCGAGAAGGTGCGCGCCGGCCTGGGGAAGGAATACAGCATGTGGATCAACGGAAAAGACCGGTTCGCCGATCAAAAGTTTGAAGACCGAACCCCCATAGATACCGGCATCGTTCTGGGTGTTTTTCAAAAAGGTATCGCCCAGGACGCCGAAGATGCCATCGATGCAGCCTGCAAAGCTTTTGACGGATGGCGGCGTACCCCCTGGCAGGATCGTGTGGCGCTGCTGCGCAAGGCAGCCGATATTTTGGAAGAACGCACCTTCACCATCAGCGCGGCCATGGCGCTGGAGGTGGGCAAAAATCGCATGGAATCACTGGGTGATGTGGCGGAATCTACCGCGCTGATCCGCTATTCCTGCGAACAGATGGAGAAAAACAACGGGTACCTGGTTCAGATGGGGACCGATCCGGTTGAAGGATTTATCACCAGCAATACCTCCGTTCTCAGACCCTACGGCGCCTGGCTGGTCATCAGCCCGTTCAACTTCCCGGCGGCGTTGAGTTACGGACCCACGGCCGCGGCGCTGACAGCGGGGAACACGGTCATTTTAAAACCGGCCACCGATACCCCCTGGGTACCGCGCCTGATTGCGCAGTGCTTCATCGATGCGGGCATCCCGGATGGCGTGTTCAACTTTGTCACCGGTCCCGGCAGCACTCTGGGACAGGCTCTGATTGATTCGCCCAAACTGGCCGGTGTCACCTTCACCGGCTCGCTGAGCGTGGGTATGGGGATCTACCAGACCTTCAGCAAGGGCAAGTACGTTCGGCCGGTAATTCTGGAGCTGGGCGGGAAGAACGCCAGCATCGTCACCCGCCATGCCAATCTGGATGACGCTGCGCTGGGTATTGTGCGCTCGGCTTTTGGCTTACAGGGGCAGAAGTGTTCGGCCAACTCGCGCATCCTGGTTGAAGAGACTGTGTACGACGAACTGGTGCAAAAGCTGGTGGAGAAGACCGGCAAGCTGGTGATCGGCGATCCGACCCGCCGCGAAGTGTATATGGGACCGGTGATCAACAAGGGTGCTTATCAGGATTATCAGAAATTCTGCGAGGATCTGGGCAAAAACGGACGTATCCTGACCGGCGGCAAGGTGCTGACGGACGGTGAATTCGCAAAAGGCTATTTTGCCGCCCCCACGCTGGTCGCCGATCTACCGATGGATCACCCGCTGTGGAAAACAGAGATGTTCCTGCCCATTTCCACCATTGCCCGCATCAAAGACTATCAGGAAGGCATCCGTATCGCGAACAGCGTGGACTACGGCCTGACAGCTGGCTTTTATGGCAACGACGAAGAGGTCCAGTACTTCTTCGATAATATTCAATCCGGAACCGTATACGCCAACCGCCCGCAGGGCGCTACTACAGGGGCATGGCCGGGATACCAACCATTTGGCGGCTGGAAGGGTTCCGGCGCCAGCGGAAAGAATTCGGGCGGCGTCTACTATTTGCCGCTATACATGCACGAAACATCGCGCACGCTGGTGAAAAAGGCATAAGCGAATAGCTGAGATTAATCAGATCAATTTAAGTGAATGTACCAAATCGCCGGAGAAGTGATCCGGCGGTTTGTTTTTTACCGTCCACGAATGGCCGGCGCCGCGCGCCGGGGAAACGAATAAACGAATGCAGGCGGGATTGACTTTAACGGGTGGTAAAAGGTATGCATTAGCAAAGAAGTAGTTTTTATTCGTTTATTCGTTTGCTGTTGATAATGATCATTGGCTAAGAATGATAGTATCCCTTACAACTTTTCTTATTCGTTGACGGTTTTCTACTGCCAGCCCTCCACGAATGGCCGGCGCGCAGCGCCGGCGAAAACGAATAAACGAATGAAAGTAAGACTGATTTCTTCAGGTAACAAAAGTTTGCTTGAGCAAAGAGACGGTTTTCCCTTCCCCTGCCTTCCACTCACCCGGCGATACTCCCCTTCAACCGCGGCATCAGATACCGAATATACTCATCCAGGCAGTCCGGATCGCCGTGCAGCGGCTGAAAGATGATTGAATCCGCTCCGGCGTCTGCGAGAGCCCGCAGGTGCTTTTCAGCCTGCTCCGGCGTCCCGGCCGCTGCCAGCAAATCAATCCACTCCTCGGGCATATGCTCCGTAAACCCGGCTTTACCGTACTGGTCGACCAGCACCTCCACCTCATCAGCTATCCCCAATGCGCGGATCTGCACATCCACCCACGGAAGCTGCCTGGCAAAATCTTCCCGCACAGCGGCGTGAGCAAGCACCCCGTCAGGGTTGACTTTGACGGCGGTATACACCGTCAGGCGGTGCTGTGTGCGGCCGCTTTCAGCCATACCGGCGCGGATATGCTGCAACGCCCAGCGGATGTATTCAGGAGATGACATGTATACCAGAATGGTTCCATCGGCAATCCGGCCGGACAACCGCAGAGTTTTCTCGCGTTTGGCGCCGATCAGCAGGGGCGGCCGGACATCGGGCGTCATCTGCATCTGTACCTGATCCATATTCACCTGTGTGCCGTGCTGCGTTACCACATCGCCGTTGAGCAGTGCGCGGACGGCGGTCACCGTTTCATCCAGCGCCTTCATATACGACCTGGGGGCCGCCCCGATCTGCTGCATCCAGGATTGAACACCGTAGCCAAAGCCCGGCAAAATCCGCCCGGGGAACATCCGCGCCAGGGTGGTGATTTCCATGGCGGCAAACAGCGGGTGATACACGGTGGCAGGCAGCAAACCGATGCCTACCTTCAGCGTGCGGGTTGCTGAAAGGGCTGCGGCAGCCCCGGTGAATGCGCCGGGCAGGAAACAATCATCCCACAGCCATAGCTCATCAAAACCGCCGGCTTCCGCCTTGCGGGCGAAATCAGGCAGGGTTTCAGGGGGAAAGGTGGGATGAAAGATCACTCCATAGGAAGGTTTTGTGGGAGATTTGTTCATGAGTTCCGTCATTTAGATTGCGATTCATTCTAAATTATGCCTGTTTCGAAGCGTTTTGACAATCACCTATGCGCCTGGAGCCCGAAGGGCGGATGGGAATCTCAGCTATAATAGACTCACTGTATACTTAAAGAAAACAGGACGCATTATGCTGGATATTGGAAGTGCAATCGACCGGGGCATCAGGCGGCGTGACCGGGAAAACCAGGACGCGCTTCTGGTACTGCAACCCAATCTGTTCCATCCACAACCCCCTCTGCTGGTGGTGGCGGACGGAATGGGCGGGTATCAGGGCGGTGCAATTGCCAGCCATACCGTCATCGAGACTATCCAATCTGTTTACCAGAAATCATCCAGAAAAGAGCCGGTTCTTGACGTGCTTGCCCGGGCGGGCAAGGCTGCGCATACCGGTATCAAAAAACTGGCTCAGGAAAACCAGTCCCTCAGCCAGATGGGCAGTACCGTGGTGGCCGTGGTGCTGGATGGCGACCGGCTGTATCTGGCAAACGTGGGTGACAGCCGCGCTTATCTGATCAATGAACGGCGGATCGAGCAGATCAACTGGGATCACAGCCTGATGGCCGATCTGGTGCGGGCGCGGCAGCTCAGCCCGGAACAGGCACAAAACTTCACCCGCAAGAACATCTTAACATTGTCTTTGAGCGCCCAGCAGGAAGATGTGCGGCCATACCTGCTGGAACGCAAGCTGGAGCCCGATGAGCACGTGCTGCTATGTTCTGATGGTTTGTGGGGCAGTGTGCCCGAGAAAGATATCCAGGCGATTGTGTTGAGCCGGCCTGCCGCCGCCGCCGCGGCCGCGCTGGTAGATCTGGCGAATGCCAACGAGGGACCGGATAACATCTCGGTGGTGATTGCCCGCCGTTCCCGCCATTTTGTCTCCTGAAACCTTCTTTTCGTGCCATGTGTTTCGCTGAAACGGTTTATTTCTTGCATCCATGGTTTTGATCACTTATCCAGCCGTATCCCTGCCCGCGGGCAGGGTCATGTGTCTTTACAGAAGCTTCATCGAGCAAACCAGGCGCATGATTTGACTCCAACCCATTTTTGGGATAAACGCGGTAAAATAACCCTTTATCCCATCTGAGGAGAGACCATGTCAGCTGCGATCAAAATTTCGGGCGGCAAAGAACTGGTGGGGGAAGTGACACCGGTCCCGAACAAAAATGCGATGCTGCCCGCCTTGACCGCCTGTTTGTTGACGGACGAGACAGTCACATACCAGAACCTGCAAAAGTCCACCGATGTTTTGACAACGCTTCAGATTCTCCGAAATCTGGGCGCCGAGGTGGATGACAGCGATTTCAGCAATATTCATATTAATGCCAGCCGGGTCAAATCGTTTGAGGTAGATTACACCAACGGGAATACGCTGCGTTCTTCGATTCTATTCGCCGGACCGCTGCTGGCCCGCTTTGGCAGGGCAAAAATTCCGCTGCCGGGCGGTTGCGTGCTGGGGAAACGTTCCATATCCGCTCATATTGATGCCTTTTCCAAGGTGGGCATCCAGACCGAGGTGCATGATAACTATGCCTGGTTTGAGCGTGTGGAACCTGTTCAACCCGATTACGAACTGTGGATGATGGAAGCCAGTGTGACGGCGACCGAGAACCTGGTCATGTATGCCGCCGGTACGGATGCCTCATTTGAAATCACCGAGGCTGCCGCCGAGCCGCATGTCACCCAGTTGCTGCAACTGCTGGAATCCTTTGGCGCAAAAATTGACGGTTTTGAGAGCAATAAAATCAGCATCCATGGGAATACCATGTGCTGCGGAGCCAGCTTCACCCCGGATCCCGATCATATCGATATCGCCGGATTGATTGTGGCGGCGGCCATCACCAAAGGGCGGATTGTGATCAAAGATTCCAATATCTACCGGGTGAGCGGCGGTCTGGTTCAGTTTTTCAAAAAGTTCAATATCGATATCCAGTCATCCGGTCGGGATTTGATTGTGGACGGCTCACGCGATTTGATCATCGACTGCGTGGATTCCGGTTTTCCGCTGGCCTCCGAGGATTTACCCAAGGTTTCGCCGCGCCCGTGGCCCGGCTTTCCGGTGGACGCCTTGCCCAACGTGGTCACACTGGCCTGCAAGACGCACGGAAAAACGCTTGTGCAAAACTGGATGTATGAGACCGGGCTGGATTTCATTCGCGAGCTGAACGTGTTGGGAGCCAATATTTTCATGTCAGACCCGCAGCGCGTGATCGTGAACGGCCCCATCCGCTTCAAGGGCGGCAAGGTCAACGCGCCCTCCATCATCCAGGCCACCCAGGCCATCTTTCTGGCAGCCTTGGCGGATCCCGCAGATACCACCATTGTAGGCTGGGATATTCTCAAGCGACGTTATCCCAACACATTGGATGTCTATCGCTCGCTGGGCGCTCGGATTATTGAGCTGTAATTCAGTCCCTTCTGTTATTTTGAGTATTTTCCCGCCTCACAGGCGGGATTTTTTTATCCACGCACAAACCTGATCGAAACAGGGGCACCCGGGCTGATCTTTTAATACGACAGCTCGGCTATAATCTTAAGTATGATTCGCGCAAGATACCGCCGAATTCTGGCTTTCTTTGCCCGCGCTATCGCCGGTGTGCTGTACTGGGATTTCTTTTTGTCATCCATCGGGATGAAGGCATCGGCGCACCGGACCCGGCCGCAACGGATGAAGGCCCTGGCGATTGAATTTCGTGACCTGGCGATTGAGATGGGTGGGGTGATGATCAAGGTGGGGCAGTTTCTCTCATCTCGGGTGGATGTGCTGCCGCGCGAGGTCACCGCTGTGTTGGCCGATTTACAGGATGAGGTTTCACCGGAGACGTTTGATGATATCCGGCGCGTGCTGGAAACCTCTCTGAGTGCGTCCCTGGAGAGTAAATTTGATTGGTTTGAAGAAAAACCAATGGCTTCCGCATCCATCGGTCAGGCTCACCGCGCCCGCCTGACCCTGCCGGATGAAAATGGCAATCCGCAGTCTCATGCGGTGGTGGTCAAGGTGCAGCGGCCGAATATCCGCGACATTGTGGCTACGGATCTGGCAGCGTTGAACCGCGTCAGCGGCTGGCTGCACCGTTTTCGCAAAATTCGCAAGCATGCCAATGTACAGGCCCTGATGGGTGAACTGTCACGCGCGGTGGAACTGGAAATGGATTACATCCATGAGGGACGCAACGCGGAGCAATTTGCCGAGAATTTCAAAGAGGATTCCGGCGTGCTGGTTCCGCGGGTGTTCTGGGAAGTGACCACCCGAGAGGTGATCACTTTGGCCGATGTGCAGGCCATTAAGATCACCGATTACCAGGCCATTGAAGCGGCCGGCATCCCGCGCTCTGAAGTGGCGGACCGGCTGTTTAATGTATATCTGAAACAGATTCTGGAAGACCGTTTCTTTCACGCGGATCCGCACCCGGGCAATCTTTTTGTGGAACCGGTAGGGGAAAAGGAAGATTCGCCCCGAAAATGGCGGCTGGTGTTTGTGGATTTTGGTATGGCGGGTGAAATAACTCCAAAAGTGATGGAAGGATTGCGGGAGGCTGTCATCGCCCTCGGCACCACTGACGCGGCCCGCATGGTGCAGGCCGAACAGAAATTGAATTTCCTGCTGCCGTCAGCCGATCTGGCGCTGCTGGAACGGGCTTACCAGCGGCTGTTTGAGCGCTTTTCCGGCAAATCCACGCGCGATATGATGAAAATGCATAGTGAGGAAACAGCCGCTTTCTTTGAAGAATTCAGCCAGTTGATTTACGAGCTGCCGTATCAACTGCCTGAAAACATGATCCTGCTGGGGCGATGTTTCAGCATTCTTTCCGGAATCTGCACCGGTCTGGACCCAACCTTCAACCTCTGGACCAGCGTGGGGCCTTACACCACCCGGTTGATGGATATGCAAGGCGGGCGCGGGTTGGAATTCTGGCTCAAAGAAATATTGGATACGCTGCTGGTCACCGTTTCACTGCCGCGAAAAGTAGAAGGGTTAATTCGCCATATTGAGAGCGGAAAGCTGGAAGTAACATTCACCTCCCTGGAACAAAAAATCACCCAGCTGGAGCGCAGTCAGTGGCGCTTTGCTGAGGCGATTCTTTTCTCGGTCTTCTTCTTTGCGGCGGTGCAACTGTACCTGGCCGATCAGGTTGGCCTAGCAGCCATCCCGGCTGCGTTTGCCATTTTTGTGCTGGTTCTGCTCATTTTTGAGCGTCGAGGCTGATTCACCTGCGCTTTATCTTTCCTTCATGTGCTGTTCGCTTTTTTCAATGGCGTAATCCAGCATCTTTCTGAATCCCCGCAGCAATTCCGTGCGAGTCCGGCGGGTTTCATCGCGCACGCCTTCCGGCATCATATTTTCCCAGGCTGTTCGCATGGATTTTCGCGCCTCACGGAAGTGCTCGCGAGCTTCTTTCAGATTGGGATTATCCTCGGTATGGTGAGTACCGCTGTTCTGTTCCATATTTACCCTCCTGTACCGGTCCAAGTGGATCCGGTATTGTATTTGCATTATATGAATTTGACGCATCCGCGTCAAGCGGGCTGACGGGATGTACGTGATGAAGTACATTTATTTTTCTGTGATTCCCGTTTTCCGATTTCGAAGAAACCCATGTAAAATTGATGGGTGAAAATGGAAGCGCTGGTACACACACCGGCGAACCGTCATTTTTATACTTATTCACTGCGGTCCACACAGGATTGAACCGCTGCAACAGGGAGGGGATGTGGAATCATTTTTTGCGGGGCTTTCTCCAATTCTTCAAGCCTTATTGGGTACCGGATTTACTTATTCAATGACCGCTTTGGGCGCGGCGGGCATTTTTTTCACCCGTACCATCAAAAAGGAAGTCTTTGATGCCATGCTGGGTTTTGCGGCGGGGGTGATGATCGCGGCCAGTTACTGGTCACTGCTGGCGCCGTCTCTCGAGATGACCGCCAATATGGGACGGTTTTCATTTGTCCCCGCGGTGATCGGGTTTTTGCTGGGCGGCGCTTTCCTCTATGCGGTTGATATGATCCTGCCGCATCTGCACCTGGGGCTGCCCACCTCCGAAGCGGAAGGCCTGAAAACCACCTGGCAGCGCAGCATTTTGCTGGTGCTGGCCATTACCCTGCACAACTTCCCCGAAGGTTTGGCGGTGGGCGTGGCTTTTGGCGCCGCCGCGGCCGGCCTGCCCGAGGCTTCCATCGCAGGAGCAATTGCCCTGGCAATCGGTATTGGCATTCAAAATTTCCCCGAGGGATTGGCTGTTTCCGCTCCGCTGCGCCGTGAAGGCATGAGTCGCGGTAAGAGCTTCTTCTGGGGGCAGCTTTCCGGTGTGGTGGAGCCATTTGCCGGTGTGATCGGCGCCGGGGCCGTGCTGTTGATGCGGCCACTGCTGCCGTATGCGCTGGCCTTCGCGGCCGGAGCCATGATTTACGTGGTAGTGGAGGAGTTGATCCCTGAATCGCAGCGCGGTGCACATTCCAATGTTTCCACCATCGGATTGATGCTCGGGTTTGTGGTGATGATGACGCTGGACGTGGCGTTGGGTTAGGAAATAGGTACAATCATCTATCATGCTGTATGTTGTCGCAACACCAATTGGAAATATGGGGGATATCACCCTGCGGGCTTTGGAAACACTCAAGGCGGCTGATTATGTGGTCAGCGAGGATACGCGCAAGACCGGATTCCTGCTGAAACACTTTGAGATCAAAAAACCGCAGATCTCGTTTCACGAGTACAACGAAGATCGCCAGGTGGCCCGCATTGTGGAGTTGTTGAACGAGGGTAAAAACGTGGCATTGGTTACCGATGCCGGCATGCCGGCCATCTCGGACCCGGGCTATCTGCTGGTGCGGGCCGCCATTGAAGGCGGTATTCCACTCACCGTGCTACCGGGTCCCACCGCAGTGATTATGGCCGCCGTGCTTTCAGGTCTGCCGCTGCACAGTTTTACGTTTCGCGGTTTTCCCCCCCGAAAACCCGGCGCGCGGCGGCGGTTTTTCCAGGTGGATGAGCATGCGCCGCATACCCTGATTTTTTACGAGAGTCCCTACCGCCTGAAGGCTTTTTTGGAGGACGCCCTGTTTGTGTACGGTGATCGTCAGGCCGCGATTGCCAATGATCTGACCAAGCTGTTTGAAACTGTGTTGCGCGGTAGCCTGTCAGAGCTCATCGAACAGGTGATAGCCAATGAACCGCGCGGCGAGTACTGCGTGGTGATCGCCGGTGAACGCGATGCAAAAAAGTCTGCGCATGATGAGGATGAGGAATGAAGCACCGCTTTTTTGTCCGGCCGGATCAGATTGGCAAGATGGGTGTGCTCTTCCCCGAGGAGACCGCCCGACAGATCCGGCAGGTACTGCGGCTGCACCCCGGTGAGACGGTGACCGTGCTGGACGGGCAGGGTATGGAATACAGCATACAGCTTGAAACGGTCTCAAACGAAAAAGTGTGGGGCAGGCTGATGGGCCAGAACCCTTCGGCCGGTGAACCTGCTGTGCAGGTAAGGTTGTATCTCAGCCTGACCCAGCGCGAGAAATTTGAGTGGGCGCTGCAAAAGTGCACCGAGGTGGGGGTGAGCTGTTTTGTGCCGGTCATCTCCAGCCGCACCCTGGCCCGCGATAAAGAACAAGCCATGCAGAAGACCGACCGGTGGGTTCGCATTCTCAAAGAGGCCGCCGAACAATCCGGTCGCGGGTTGATCCCCGCCATTTTGCCGCCTGCTACCCTGAGCGATGCATTGGCGCAGGCAAAAGAAACCAACCTTCCATCTGCGTTTTTATGGGAGGGCCCCACGCAGACCGCATACCGCACCTGGTTGAGTGAGCAGGCGCAGATCCAACCGCCTGACAAAAGGACGCTGGGTTTATTTATTGGCCCGGAGGGGGGCTATTCCGATGAAGAGGTCGAAATGGCCCAACAGGCGGGTATCCAGCCGGTGAGCATGGGAAAGCGTATCCTGCGAATGGAAACCGCCGCTGTGGTAGCGGCGGCGTTGGCGTTGTTTTCGTTTGGCGAGATGGACTAGAACAAAACACTACGGTACCCCGCTCACCCGATGAGCGGTTTTTTTATGC
>CAZHMZ010000006.1:0-702 GCA_964532655.1 uncultured Anaerolineaceae bacterium | reverse complement strand
TGCGGTGGGACCATAATCCAGCACCTCGCGGGTTTGCGTGTTGGGCAGACGTCCGCTGATGATGCCCTTCTCTTCCATCCGATCGACCAGCCGGGCGGCGCGGGTGTATCCAATTCGCATGCGGCGCTGCAGCATCGTCACCGAGGCGCGGCCTTCGCGCCGCACCAGATCCACGGCTTCATCATACACCGGGTCGCTTTCCTCGGCCGCTTCTTCCCAGAGTGAGTTCTGTTGAAGCGGCACGCCCGGCGGCAGTTCCTCGGGGAGGGAAGCATTCTCGTCTACGGAAGGCGTTTGGGCAGGCTGGTTGTATCCGGCTTCTTTCCAGTATCTGACAAGGCGCTGGTTTTCTCCATCCGATACATAGACACCCTGCAGACGTACCGGCGCGGGGGCGTCGGGGGCCTGGAAGAGCATATCGCCGCGACCCAGGAGCCGTTCGGCGCCGGGCTGGTCGAGGATGACACGGCTGTCAACCCCGGACGCCACGGCAAACGCGATACGGGCCGGGAAGTTGGCCTTGATCAGGCCGGTGATCACATCGGTGGAGGGGCGCTGGGTGGCCAGCACCAGGTGGATACCGGTGGCGCGTGCCAGTTGAGCCAGGCGGGTAATAGCGCGCTCGGTTTCGTCCGGGGCCAGCATCATCAGATCGGCCAGTTCGTCGATCACCACCACGATGTAGTGATATTTTTCGGCCGG